>CAYLQG010000074.1:0-7080 GCA_964385705.1 uncultured Gammaproteobacteria bacterium | reverse complement strand
TGCCAGGACGATAGCTTTATTCAAATATTTTCGTAATCTCGTCTTTGGCGGAGTACGTGAGGTTTTGGATTTTGTTATTGCGGGTGATTTTGAGGCCGAATTCCTTTTCCTTCACTTCGCCGATAACCATTGCATGAATATGTTCCTGTTGCAGGCGCGCAATAATCTTATCTGACTCATCTTTCGGCGCCACGATAACTAATGTCCCTGACGTGATCGTTTGCATCGGATCAAGACCGAATTCTGCGCATAATTTGCGTGACTCCGGGAAGACGGGAATTTTTTCTTCGTCAATAAGGAAGCCGACGCCGGAAGCATGTGCAATTTCAAAAAGTCCGGCCGCCAGCCCTCCCTCCGTCGGGTCGTGCATCGCGTGCACAACAAACTCATTTGCGAGACGTGCATCGGCAACGACCGAAAGTCCGGGAGTATAGAGGAAATTTCTGCAACGTGTAATGAAGGCGTCGTCGTATCCTTTTGTTTGCAATTCTTTGCCCTTTTCCAGTGCGATAATGGACGTTCCTTCTATCACGATGCCTTTGGTCATGATGATTGCATCGCCCGGCTGTGCTCCTGAGGTTCTCACGAGTTTGTCCTTATCCACCTCACCGAACATTGATCCGACAACGATCGGTCTGTCTAAATCGTGCGTCACTTCCGTGTGACCGCCGACGATGGATATGTTCAATGCCTTCGCCGCTTTTGAAATTTGTGCGAATATTTTTTCTGCCTCCTCCTCGGTCGCTTTTCCCTCGGGTAAAAGGATGGTTGCCATAAACCATTTCGGCGTTGCACCGGTCGTTGCGATATCATTTGCATTCACCTGGACGGAATACCAGCCGATGTCATCGGTGGCAAACGTAATGGGGTCGGTTTTGGTGACGAGGTAACGGTCGGGAAATTCGATGACTGAAGCATCTTCTCCCAGTGTTGGTCCCAATAGGACGCGGGGATCACGATTGTCTACATATTTTTTCAGCAGTCGATCCAGAATCGGGAAATCCAGTTTCCCCAGCGGTAATGTTTGCTTCATAGTTTTCATTGCGGATTGTATGCAGCTTAGCAAGTATGACGGGTAATTATCAACTCTGCTGGCATGAATCCATTCAGCGGCGACAAATTACAGCAATCTTTTCTCATTTGTGAAAACATGTTCGAGGAGGGGAGCATATATGAAAAATGAAAATGTGAATGTCATCATCGTGGTGGTCCGGGCGCAGGAGCGGTGTATGGACTGGGATTTGTCGGCGCGGCGGTATATTATCTCCAGCACGTCACGACATTTGGGCAGGGAGTTATGGGAGTTTTGCGTGCCCTTGTCTGGCCGGCGCTTCTGATTTATAAAGTCTTTGTGATGCTTCACATGTAGAAGTCGTCATTCACGGCAATTACGTTTACATGAAGGCTTGTTTTGTGGTCCTATCGCTCGTCCCTGTACACCTCAACCAGATTTTGCATGTGATCACTTTCCGGATAAAAAGACACGATACACTGTAACTGGGGAAACAAAGGTTCGAGTAAAAGGATAACCTGGCTTTCGTCACGTTCGGCGTATCCGCCGACACGCACAAAGACTCTTTTGTCTTGAACGATTAGACCGTTTTCATCAATGATCAGCGGCTGGTCGTCTGCATACGAGTGCGCCCCAAGGGTCTCAAGTTGAGGTCCTACAGCCCTCAGTTTTTTTAACGCATCCTCAGCAGTTGCTGCCTTCGGCTTTTTATTTTCGTGATGAAATAGATTTCTCCAGCCTTCTGGGAATATTCCGCTCATGAAGGAATTATACTGAAGATTGTGGTGGTAATCAATATTATAGGTTATTATTACGACCGGGAATCACCAATGATTGCCCAATAAAATCGGAAAATCCGGCGATTATTTGTTTGCCGCGACTAATTCGTAGTCGGCAAAATCGACGCCGCTGCTTACCAATTCGGGCGAATAGACGGATTCAAATTTCTTCACGGCTTCCGATTTACTATGGATATCCTGTGCGTCCGCATCTGCAAAAATGAAAAAATGCATAAATGAGGTCGGGTCGTCTTTTTTCTGCCAGGCGAGATAGAGTAGCGTACCGGGTTCATTATTTTTCACATAGAGCGTGAATTCCCTGACTGCTGCTTTCACTTTTTCAACGGATTGCTTTTTGACTTTGTAATATGCGGTTTGGTAAATCATGGGATAAGTATAGCAATAAATCCCGGCTGCAATCAGAAGCGTGATGTGTTTATAATGTACAGACTATGACAGACATAAAAATCAACCCCACATGGAAAAAGGCGCTTGCACCGGAATTTGATAAACCATATTGGAAAACGTTAACGGCGAATGTGAAGAAACAGTATGTCAAAACGACAGTTTTTCCACCCGCTAAAAATATTTTCCGTGCGTTTGATTTATGCCCTTTGGATAAAGTTAAGGTAGTCATCATCGGGCAGGATCCATACCACGGGAAAAACCAGGCAAATGGGCTAAGTTTTTCGGTGAATGAGGGAGTGCCTCTCCCACCGTCCCTCCAGAATATCTATAAAGAAATCCAAAATGATTTGGGATATGCACCAAACCCCTCGGGCGATCTAACCCGCTGGGCCGCTCAGGGAGTTTTGATGTTAAACAGTGTACTTACAGTCCTTGCCGGCAGCCCCGCATCACACGCGGGCATGGGATGGGAAGAATTTACCGATGCGGTTATTCGGACACTGAATGATAATCGTGAACACGTGGTTTACATGTTGTGGGGACGGTATGCGAAGGATAAGGGAAGTGTAATCAACAGAAGCAGAAATTTAGTATTGACGAGTGCCCACCCGTCTCCGTTTTCCGTCACATATTTTTATGGAAACCATCATTTCAGCAGGTGCAACGCATACCTTATACAGCAAGGTATGACACCGATTGACTGGCATTAAACGGGGACCTCCATCGTCTTACCTTGAACATACCGGTCACTGTTCTTGCGATCGTTGTAACTTAAATCCCATAGTGTATAACCCAAACTAAATGAGACGAATGAAGCACTATATAAACAGATACTGTATTATTTAAACTAAATTTAAGTAAACCTTAAGAATTGAATGGTACAGTATAACATGGTGAGAATACTCGTTATTGAAGATGAACGGAAGTTGGCAAATGCAGTAAAGCGTGCTTTGGAGCTCCAGAAATATGCCGTGGATGTCGCATATGACGGAACGACCGGCTACGATTTGGCGGTGGGTGAAGAAATTGACCTCATTATCATTGACCTCATGTTACCCGGTATTGATGGTATTGAGCTTTGTAAAAAGATTCGAGGGAATGATATTCAAGTTCCAATTCTTATATTAACCGCAAAGGGTCAATTGGAAGATAAAATCCTCGGGTTGGATGTTGGTGCAGATGATTACATGGTCAAACCGTTCTCGTTTGAGGAGCTGTTTGCCCGTATCCGCGCGCTTATTCGCAGACCGCACTATATGAACGCAAACATTCTGAAAATCAAGGATCTCACGCTCAACACGGTCACCTATAAAGTGAAGCGCGATGGTAAAATTTTACCGCTATCAACAAAAGAATTTGCTATCCTTGAATACTTACTCCGTAATAAAAATCGCGTTATCTCCCGGGAACAACTCATTACGCATGTATGGAATTATGATGCGACCGTTTTACCAAACGTCGTAGAGGTGCATATTAAGCATCTGCGGGATAAAGTTGATGCTCCCTTTTCGACGCACATTATCAATACGGTGCGGGGTAAGGGATATATTATAGAGGACGAGTGATCGTATGTTTCAATCTGCAAGAATTCGTTTAACTATCTGGTATGTTGCTCTCATGATGTTGACGAGCATCATTTTTAGTAGCGTCATCTATGGCATTGTTTCACGCCAAATTGAGGGTTTTATCCTCATGCAGAATGACCGAATCCAACACGCGCAACAGTTTTTACCTCTAATTAATGACGGAAGTCAGTTTCCAGTGCCTCCAATCATTTCGATAACCGATCTCCGTAGTCAGGAACACCAGTTATTGATAACGCTTATTTTTGTTAATTTCGGTGTGCTTATTATTACCAGTGCCGCCGGATACGTACTTTCAGGAAGAACACTACAACCAATAAAACGTATGGTGGATGAACAGAATCAATTCATTTCAAACTCCTCGCATGAGCTCCGCACGCCAATCGCGACCATGCGTGCCGAGATGGAAGCAAGCTTGCTGGAAAAGAAGATTTCTAACGCGCAAGCGCGAAAACTGATCACCAGCAATCTTGAGGAACTCGGTTCTCTTCAAACGCTTATGAATAGTCTCTTGCGGCTGGCACACGTTCATAATACAAATGCAATTCCTGACACAAAAAATATTTCCCTCGCGACCATCATTGAAGCTGCGCAAAAAAGAGTACTGCCCCTAGCAAAAGAAAAACATATAACGATAGATGTGAATGAAAGTGACTGTCATATTGAGGGCGACAAAAATAGTCTTACCGAGGTATTTGTTATCTTATTAGATAATGCCATCAAATACAGTGATACATATACCCATATCACTATCAATACCGTAAAGAAGGACAGACACATTGTTACGAGCATTGCCGATGAAGGAATCGGCATATCTCCGCAGGACCTTCCGCATATTTTCGAACGATTCTACCGGGCAGATAAATCCCGCTCGCAAACGGACGGATACGGACTTGGATTATCTATTGCCCGGCGGATTATGGATATCCACGGAGGCAAAATCACCGTTGTCAGCCGTGAGGGAAGCGGAACAACCTTCACTCTTCAATTTCCTGAACCACGATTACGCCGCTGATTTCTTATTTAGCTTCAAAATAATTAAGAGAATGTTAAGATTTGTTTCGTATGCTGAATATATGAATACTATTATCAATATCATAAAGGCTGTTGGTACAGCCTGGAGTAAACTTTCACTCGGAAAAAAACTCATTATCATCGTCATTATTCTCGCCTGTATGGGAGGACTGTTTTTTGCAAGCAAAGCCGGCACACAACAAAACGCAACGCAGTATGAGACCGGAAAAGTCACCAAAGGGACGCTGGTTGTTTCCGTTTCCGCTACTGGAACCATTTCTGCTGCCAACAGCGCCGAGGTATCAACGCAAACCTCCGGCGTCGTCTCAAAAATATACGTAAAAAATGGTGACGCTGTAAAAGCCGGTGATCGGATTGCTGATGTGACTCTGGATATGAACGGGCAGCAACGCTCTGCGCAGGCCTACGCGTCGTATTTGAGTGCAAAAAATAACTTACAAAGCGCGCAGGATACTTACTATTCCCTTCAAGCACAACTTTTTACCCAATGGAAGTCATTTACCGATCTTGCCACTAATAGTACCTACACCAACGGTGACGGATCCCCGAACACAGAAAACAGACAGCTAGCGGCATTCATCGAATCCAACGATAATTGGCTCTCCGCGCAATCCAAATACAATGAACAACAGGGGGTTGTATCTCAAGCGCAAGTATCGCTCAATAGCGCATGGTCGACGTATCAGGAGACGTCCCCAACTATTTATGCGCCTATTGCCGGCACCATAAACGGACTTGCGCTCCGTATCGGCTCAGTCCTCACCGCACAAACCAGTTCAACCGGTACGTCAACGTCACAAAGCATCGCAAACATTCTGACCGATTCTTCACCGACGGCCGAGGTGGGCATCAACGAGCTGGACGTACCGAATATCAACATCGGCAATAAGGTCACGATGACTCTGGACGCATTCCCCAACAAAACATTCACCGGAAAGGTGGTAAGCGTCAATACGACCGGTACTATATCGTCCGGTGTAACCACCTACCCCGCATACATCGCATTTGACGATACGACGCTTAACAGGATCTATCCGAACATGGCCGTGGACGCGACCATCATTACGATAGTGAAAAATAATGTCTTTCTGGTCTCAAATGATGCTGTGCAAACGGCAAACGGGACATCGACCGTCCAGGTTCTCAAAAATGGTAAACCTACGACAGTGACGGTGACCGTCGGCGATTCAAACGATTCAGAAACAGAAATTGTCACCGGCCTAAACGTCGGTGATACCGTGGTTACGGGTACGACATCAACGACAGCGGGCACTGCGTCCTCAACGAAACAGTCAACCTCCATTTTTGGCGGTACCGGAAGGACGGGTAGCGGACCGCCGGGAGGCTTCTAATATGGATACACCGCTCATCCGCATCACAAACCTTTTTAAGGTGTACGCAACGGATGACATGGAGACTACCGTCTTATCCGACATAAATCTCAATATCAATAAAGGTGAATTCGTGGCTATCATGGGTCCGTCAGGATCGGGGAAATCAACGCTCATGCACATTTTGGGAGCACTGGACCTGCCTACGAAAGGCACGTATATTCTGGAGGGAAAGAATGTGGGTAATTTGACGGATGACGAGCTCGCGGATATCCGAAATAGGAAAATCGGATTCGTCTTTCAGGCGTATAATCTTCTCCCACGGACGTCGGCACTTGATAACGTCGTTGTGCCTATGGAGTACGCTGGTGTGCCCGATGACGTACAAAAAAAGAAAGCACTCGAGCTTCTTGAACTTGTCGGCTTGCAGGATCGGATCAATAACCCTCCCAATAAGCTTTCCGGCGGGCAACAACAACGCGTAGCCATAGCGCGGGCGCTCGTTATGGATCCTGCCATCCTTTTGGCGGACGAACCAACCGGAAATATTGCGTCCGCGCAAGCTGAAGAGGTGATGGTCATTTTTAAAAAACTCCACGACGCCGGGCACACAATCATCATGATTACCCACGAACCCGATATCGCCAATCACGCACAGCGTATCATTCATATTTTAGATGGAAAAATCATTAAGGATGAACGACTAAAACAGAAGAAATCACCAAAATAATATGAATATCATCAAATTTTTTAAGAGTGGAATAAAAAATCTTGCCAATAACAAGATGCGTACAGGTCTTGCGATTCTCGGCATCGTGATAGGTATCGGTAGCGTCATTGCGCTTATCTCTCTTGGGCAATCAAGTCAAGTGTCCGTTCAATCGCAAATACAGTCACTTGGTGCGAATTTATTAACGATTAGTCCCAGCGGA
>CAYLQG010000073.1:0-7256 GCA_964385705.1 uncultured Gammaproteobacteria bacterium | reverse complement strand
CAAGGACGATTAATAAAGTAGTGAGCGAAAGTCAGAATCTTGCCGCCGCGATCCGTGCGTGGAATGATTTAAATATTCAATTGCAGGGTAAGCCGCAGGTCCGTTCTCCGCTCGGCACGCTTGGCGCCGATGTATCCGATATCGTGAGCGGGGTAGGGGGTTTCCTGAATGCGTTGTCAATTGAGATTAACGACCAGATCGCGGCTGCAGCACCGGGTGCCACGCTTACTCCCTATCAACAGCTCATCGATTACATGAAGGCAAATTGGACCGATGCACATCCGTTTACCAGTCTCATCAAACGGGGGAGTGATATCGCGAGTGCAGCGAGGGCACTGACGAGAGCAATGAATGCAGCAGGACCGGCTGGACCGACACTGACGCCTGATGCACAAAGTATTGTGGAATATGTTAATGATGCATTATCAAATACGTTGTACACTGGGTTGTTCCCGTCGATAGATGATAAAAATGCATTTTATGATGCATTGAATGGGACTACAACCGGGGCCTCTGTTACGACGCAAAAACAAAACTATGATAAAGCCAGTGCAATAATTGACAGAATCGCACGTCAAACTATCGGTGACCGTTGGCTACCCGGCCTGCTTGTGCAAATTAAAGGGAAACTCATCAGCGCTAAGGGGAGGGTAACGGCGCCAACAACTCTAAGCCCGGCGCTTACGGCTGCCATTGCCCATCTCAATGCACTTACATCCATAGATACGGCATATAAACAGGCGGTCGATGTGGCGGTAACATCGCTTAAGGCGCAAAATACACAATTACCGGTGACACAGGAAATAGTCAGAAATTTGCTTATTAATACGATACCAATTAGTGCGAGAGGAAGAGGTCCGTCAAACACCGAGCTTCGTCCGCTCATCAATCAGTCGGTTGTTGATGCGATCATCCAGGCGGCGCGGGATCAGATTGCTGCATCACCGCAGCCCGGCTTCACATCTCAGCCGATCGGAAATAATTCAATATCTATCATTCAGGATCAGAATGGTGCTTTTTACATAAAAGCTCTTACCGGAAATGTACAGCTCAACGGGACCGTTATGGCGGTCGGGGGTCAGATCCTCGTTCATGAAAAGGATACAATCGTGTTGCCGAATGCGAAGTCATATATATTCCGCATTGATGCCGACGGGATGCCGTATTTATGGCAGATGGACGGTGCACTGTTTATTTCGGTGAATGAGGATGGGAGCATCGATAAAGTTCCGGTGCAACCGGTGGTTGAGACATGGCAAACGACAATCGGATCAGGGGGTGGTGACGGTATCCGGATTGCTGATTTAACCATACCTGCAAAAGCATTGACGCTCGGGCATACGCCGGCCGGTTATTACCTCATTCCGCAGGTTGATAATTTCCTTACAATTAACGGAAGAATTATCGCAAAAGGGACGCGGGTAGCGATCCAGGACGGTGTTCCCATTGAATTTGGCAATACGAAGTGGATGCCATTTGCCGACGCACATATTGGAATTGACTTCATTGACACCAGTACCAATATCACTGGATATACGCTGCAAATCTCAGAAGATGGAGTTGCACAGGTGTATGACCAATCTGTTCAATCGGGATCGGCGGACATATCAGTCGGGAAGGGTGCAGGGACGGCGTATCACGTTAGCAAAAAATACGCTTCACCGGTTATGGGTGAAGATGCAGTTACTTCAGTTAACGCTACTATTCCGTCAATCGGGGACGCCGACGGCGTATCGAAAGTGAGTCGTGCTCCTGAAGGCGCGCAATATGTTGCCAAACAAATGCAGAAGATCCAGCAGGCGGCCATGAGGCTCCCTCTTCGGGCAGTCTCCGCATATCTGCAGACACAAATTGCCAATCTGAATGACGACATGAATAACCGGTTTGGTGTTAATGAAGCGGCGGCAATTTATTCAGGGGCATTTGTTCATCCGTCGGGATATATGTTCACGATCCGCATCGGTGACGGCAGAATGGTGCTTTGGCGTGAGGGCAAGATATACGAATTAGACGCCGTACGCCGGGCAGGTGTGGATGCCGGTGACGTCTCTTCTCTTTACCAGGCAAAGGGGAAATACCCCAATGTATTGGGAACTAGCCGTGACACTGCATTGGGAATTAGCGGTTACTGGGGAGCAAATATTGTCATGCACAAGATGTATGAGGGTGACCGCGTGATGGTCCTCTCCGACGGATTTCAGAAATATGCCAAACGCGGGAGCGGTTTTAACGCCGAGATGAAAACGATACTCGACGGCAATAATCTTACGCCAACGCAGGCCGCAAGCAGAATGGTCGCGAGAGTAGAACAATTAATCGACACACCGGTTCTTGATCCCCGGACAAATGAGTGGGTGTATGAAGGTGCAGTTGACGATACCTCGGGAATTGCGATGTTTATCAACAAACTCCCCAAATCGACGACAAAGATTGCCGTGCCGGTTGTTGATCAGGATGCGATACGGAAGCTGCCTGCGGCGCTACGGTCTCCGGGCGCTCCGACGGCGCAAACCAATCAGCTCAAATCATATCAAACGACCATTGATGCGTTAGCGACCATTTTTACCGGCACAACACTTCACGGATTTATAGATGGTCCGGTTGGCGGAAATGTGTATGCGCAAAGAGTAATTAATCAGGTCACAGCAAACATCCCCGTAGTATTCACCACGAGAGCGCTCAAGGATACGGCGCCGGATCTGGCTCAAAAAGTGCGGGATCTGAAAAATACAGCGCCAAGAGATCTCCGGACGCCGCTTGAGAATCTTGCGAAAGCTCTTGACACGCTGAATCCGCGGATAATTCCACCTGTCCGGGGTACGGTCGACGATCTGATTTCTGCATTAGCTCCAAAAGGAACGAACGCAGCAAGTACTCTTCTTATCCGAACCGTTATTGAGGATATAGTTACCGACCCTGCAATTGTGCCTTCAATGTCACTCATTAATAATATATCGAAAGCGATCAGATCAGACTCCGGCGCTGTTGTCTGGCGGAGTATTCTTCTTGCCGCGCGTAAAGCCGGTAATAGCAGTGAAATTATTACCCTTGCAGTCGGTACGATTATTTCAAATCCAGCGAGTCCACAAGCGATAGTGAAAAATTTAACACAATTACGCATGGCTATTGGCGTGAATGCAACAGATTATACATCGTGGGGTGATGTCACTATTCCTGTTGATCAATTTTTGCAAGATCAACATGCGTGGCTCGTCAAACCATTTAATTCGATGACTATAATCGGGAATGCAAACAACCAGCTTGCACAGCGCAACAAACTTGCAGATGCATATGGTACGTGGCTATATAACAGTTTAAGTACACAGTATGATGCAGATTCTACGGCGGCTGACGAACAGATGAACGGTCTTACGCTGACAAGTAGAATCGTGACCTCCGCAATCACCAGTCTTGCAAACAAATATTATACGATCCAGCCAAATGAGCTTAATAATACACTCCGGCTGAGTATCTATAATGCTTTAAGTAAGAAGTCCGGGATACCGGTGTCTGTTTACGAGGATGTTGCAGATAACCATCTTGTAATGTCCCCCTTAGTTAATGATGCATTACACCAGGTTTATCGCCAGGCCGGTTTTTCTCCCGCGTTGGCTTCGATGATCAAACAGCTTCAGAAAACAGTGACGGCACCCGTAAAGAGTAAGGGTGATATGGAGGCTGATTTCATCCGGACCCAGTGGAAAGCGCTTGGTACAAATCCTGCTTTTCTTGATGTGCAATCATTATTTACCGATCCCCGTGCATTGTTTGAACGATGGGTTACATGGGCAGAATCTGGTCCTATTAACCCGCCGGTTTTTGACGATGAGAGGGTAGTAGGTGGATTGAGAGCGAGGTTGCGTGATATCGGGACTACGCTTCGTTCTGCACCCAGTGGTACTGATGTTGCCACGCTCATAACTGAGGGTCAGCACCTATTAACAAACACACTGGTGCCGATAAACATCAGTATTGAGCAATTTGCGAAAAGCCTTGGATATCCGGACACAACGACATTATTAACCCTCATGATTAACGGGGACGGAGTCAATAACGGTGAAGTCACAACAGAAAATATAATAACTACCCTGCAAAACGGAACCATGAAGAAGCTTCTGGATTTTTATGATGGATTTATCGGGGCGTTTGCGTCGATGAATCCGCTGATCACTGAAGCCGATCCGACGAGAACCAAATACGTTCTTGCTTCTGCCATCAGCCAATTTAATAATGAAGTACCGCCTAACACGTTTCACTATAACGACCATACTGATATATTGAAGGATCCGGTTGAGGCGCGCGACCAGGCATTCTTACAATATCTGATTGATCAGGGGCTCATGAAAGCAGCTAAACCGACGACGCCACCAATAACAAAAACAACGAAAATAACGAAAACAACGAAAACAACCGGAACAACGACCGCAAAACCCCCGGTGAAGCAGGCGCGTCAGCCAGCGCTGGTTGATCAGACCCGGTTTGATGAGCTTGCAGGCTTCGTGAATTCTCAGCCACAGTGGAATATCGCCGTGCCGAAGCTTACAGAACCCGTGACTCAGAAGAAAGTCGATACTGCGGGAACAAAACTTGAACAGTCGATTAAAGCTGCCGTCCTTAGTGATGTTGAAAACGATTTATTGGTAAACGTGAAGACAGGAGCACCAGTAACGGTATCAGTAGATGACGTGACTAATAGATTACCGCTCGGTATTACGCTCACACCCGCTGAACGGACATCATTCACGAGAGAGTTAAACCGCGCGATGTCAGACGCACAGGAGGTTAACAGTATTGACCAGGGTCTTAACGCATTCCGGGCATTGTTTGGTATTACAGGCGAAGCGGGGACAACCATTTCGTCGGCAGATATAGGAGCGATCTTGCGCAACCGATCAATAACCCGTTTCAATCCGGCGCGCTTAGTGTCTGTTACAAAGGGGCTCCAATCGTATATCGCACAACTCGTTTCTGAGGAAGAAGATATTGCCGGTCAACGCCGACCACAATTAAGTGATCTGAAGAACGCGCTTGACCTAAACGGGAAATTGTTGACGTATCTTCGGGACGACTTTGCTACTCAATTCCCTCCGCTTGACGCAGGTAGATATGTTAATCGATTACAGAAGGCAAATCTCAAGATTCAGGACAAGATAATTAAATTAACTACTGCAAAGCCATCTCAAGCTCTATTTGTTACTATTAATTCTGCACTTAGCTCAAGCATCGCTACACTTCAATCATTAGCCAATGATATCGCCGTGAGCAAGCCTATACAATCAGGACCCTTGTCGGGCGCAACGGATTTATCTCATACTGTCAACACTTTTGCGAAGAAAATCAATTCTGGAACACCAGTTTCTGTCCAAGATTTTCAGAGCTTTGTGGCGTCTATCGATGATTCGTCGAATAAACTTTACGGAAGATATCAGAGACTGTTAGACGCAGACGGCGTAGTGGTTAATGGTAGGAATTGGGAAGCTTGGGCGCCGCTATACGATACTATAAATTCGTTCCGTTCCATTGTTAAACAGCTGCAAAACGCGCAACTTCTTACGACTGAATCGCCGACAGCTAAACCGCCGAAGACAACAGGAACGAAGACCGCAAAAACGCAGGTGAAACAGACGCAGTCGCAACTTACCAAGGTCATTACTGCACTCAAGTCGGTCAATATTCCATTAGGTGGATTCAAAATCACCGCTGTTGATCGGGTAACGCTTATCGCACAATTGCAGGACGACATTTTACCGTTAATCAGCGCCAGAATTGCTAAATTACAAAGCGTCAATGCGTTAGTCCGCCTTCAGCAATCATTGGAATCGGCTGTTCTACCAATCTATCGGGTATATGGATTAGAACAGGATATCCAGAATTTGATTAATGAGATTTCACTGAAGATTGAAGGAATTCAAACGGCGAAACAAGTTAAGTCTCCTCCAGCAGCGAATCTGCCTATTGAGATAACGATTGGAAATAAAACATATGAAAAGATAGGAGAATTACAGAATCTCGTTGAAGTGTTAGCGGCAGTGCAGGATAGGGAACATACAGGGAAGACGCATGTTAAACAATTTGAACTTTACCAAAAAGGTGATTATTCAACGGGCAGTATGAATGAGGGCGATCCCGACATGCATAATTTGCTTATGATTGCAGTTGGAACGCTCAATAATGAGGGCGACACCGTTGTTATAGTGTTTGGAAACGACCTCGATCCGTTTACGTTTATTCAGAAAGCACCACTCGTCTTCAGGGTTGTATATCAAAACGGACAAAAGATGTTTCAGCAATATGCAGGAGAAGCAACGCAGCCGGCAGTTCCCGTTGACCGGACAACGTATGACACATTGGTTACCTCAGTACAAAACGCGAAGTTGCTTTCCATCCGCAGGCTGCCGGCTAATGCAAAACAAACGACCATTGATGCGGCGCTTACAACACTTCAGGGTCAGGTTGTCGATGCAGTTATCAAATCGGTAGTACAGGATATGACGAACGCTGTCGCTACGACGGGCACAACGACATTAACCGAGCATGACGTTATTGCCACATTAGCCTCGTACAATATAACGTTAACAGCAAATGATTTAACTGAACTTGGTTTTACCCTTATTGATGCGCAGATCAAAGGAAAAGAACTGTATACCCAAAAACATGATGCCATTCAGGCGTACTTCAACGTTCCGCGAAGACATATCGGCATTATCAAATCGATCCTTCAGGCTGAGGCGACCGGCGGTACATATGACGTCTCTAATCTTATAAACTGGCCCGGCCGACCCGCACTGGATAGTTCGGATCCGGATCAAAACACGCTATTTCAGAATATTCTAACAGGCTTGCACACGGATGCGGTCGGCATGCTATCAGCATTAGACTCAGCCCTCATTCCGGAAAGTGAATCAATCCAGCATGCTGCTATAGCCTCTGACGATCCCGACACATTGGTCGCTTCACGGATTAGCGCTATCGCCGACACCGCGGAGTTTAACGGCAAACCCATCCCTGCAGCCATTCAAACATGGTGGGTTAATATGACGGTGGCAGATCAATTAGCCAGCGTCAAACCATTGTTTGACAATATCAAACAGAAACAAACCACGGTAAAAGAAACGTTCCGGTTGGTGCCGCGAACGATCACCGAGAGTTGGTTTAGCACTCCCAATGTTGCGGATGTCACTATTGCCATTGGTCAGGTCGCAACCGAGCCGGATTTAGCAAGTCTCAGAACACAGGCGACAAGGCTTCAAAAGCGC
>CAYLQG010000072.1:0-7273 GCA_964385705.1 uncultured Gammaproteobacteria bacterium | reverse complement strand
ATTTTGCTCCACGTAGCTATTTCAGACAGAGATAATGCGAAAGCAAATTTTTATTTAAGCAAAAGATCCGTGTGGAATTCAATGCATGAGTCGATTGCAAATAGAAGTAATGCCTTGATTGGAAAAATTGAAATTAAAACAAAAAAACTTTCATCGATTATAAAAAAACACGGTATCCCATACTACTGCAAGATTGACATCGAGGGGAATGACATGCTTGGTTTACACTCTTTACGGGAACTATCAACGAAACCAAAATTCATTTCCGTCGAAAGCGAATGCACAAGTGATGGTGTTGTGCTCTCGAAAAAAGGATCACTTGCTACTCTTGATGAGCTCAACGCTCTCGGATATAAAAAATTCAAATTAGTCGATCAGCTTACCTTGATAGTGCTTGAACCAAACACTCCGTTCTATACCAAGGAAAATATACTTATGGATTCTTTACGGAATACCTCCTGGAGTTGGGGATTATATTACAAGCTTTTTAAGGAAGCTCACAGACGAGAGTTATATAAAAAGCTCCGATATAAGTTTCCATTTGGCGCAACGGGTCCTTATGGAGATAATTTAGAATCTGACTGGCTGGATTACAAAACTGCAAAAACCACGCTTCTTTTTCACAAAGAGCACTGTACAAAAAAACACATCAGTGTATGGTGCGATTGGCACGCTAAGTTAGCATAGTGGCTCTCTTTAACCCTGAGAAAGACACTTAAGTCCTGCGGTTAAAAACTCATCATATGCATAAATATAGTCTTTTTCATCATAATATTTGGAGGCAACGCAGAGTAATACCGTGTTTTTTTTAAACTCCTTTAACTCTACCCAGGTCATATTTTTTATAAAAATCCCTTTACCCGGTTCACGTAATATGTATTCTGATTTATTCACCCCGTCGTTTAATACTACCTTTACACTTCCGTGGAGACAGCAGAGCACTTCTTTCGTTTTTTTATTTGCATGTTTTCCCCGCTCGCGACCCTCGGGCACATCCAAAATATAAAATACTCTTTTAATCGTAAAGGGAATCTGTTTTCCTGCTTCTAAAAAAAAGAGTAACCCATTTTCCCGGACTGAAGGGAATATAATACACTTACTATTTTTTGCAGATTTCATATTAGATTCATTCGCAAAAAACGACGCTATAATACCATATGAACATACGTGAATGTATAATACCTCTATGGATAACGACGCCCGACATTTCCTGGAACTCCTCTGGGCAATAACTGAAAAAGAACTCCGCGCCCGGTATAAATATACCATTTTCGGTTTTTTGTGGCTCGTGGTCAATCCGCTGCTGCAAATGCTCGTTATCGGCTTTGTCTTTACATTTTTTATTAAAGAACCGATTATCCATTACTATTACTATCTCTTTTTAGGGCTCATTACATGGAATTTTTTTTCTGTGTCCGTCTCAAAGGCCACTCCATGTATCGTCAACGAACGGTCGCTTATTAAAAAAGCTAAATTCCCGTATATTATAATCCCTCTCTCTATCATACTTTCAAACTTTATTCACTACGTAAGCGCTATTTTACTCTATCTTATCCCCGTGTTTTTTCTCAATACGCTCACTGTGGCAAGCATTTTCTATGCCGCGCTCGCGTTTCTACTCCTTCTCACATTTACTGTAGGGTTTAGTTTCCTCGCGTCGGCGTTAAATGTGAGATTCCGTGATGTTGCTTTTTTTGTCCAGGCGTTATTGACTATCTGGTTCTATGCGACTCCTGTCGTGTATTCTTTTAACCTTATCCCATATCGTTTTATCTGGCTTTGGAGACTCAACCCTATGACCTCCATCTTACAGTTGCTGCAGCATGCATTTATCAATTTTCCGCTACCCGGTCCCGCTATGCTTACCGCAAATATAACCGTTATCACCATCGTGACTGTGATAGGAGTTCTCATATTTCGCCGGGAAAGTAGAAATTTTGATGACTGGGTGTAGAAGAAGCTATGAAATCAACGAACGCCATTCAACTCATCAACGTAAGCAAACAGTACATTATTCATCACGAAAAACCAACGTTGAGCGAAAAGGTGATACAAGGAAGAGACGAGACCTTCTGGGCGCTCAATCGGATAAATCTCACTATACAAAAGGGGGAGCGCGTTGGTGTTATCGGCCCAAACGGCTGCGGCAAAACGACGCTTTTAAAGATAATTGCGGGTATCACAGCGCCCACATCTGGCACCGTTACTACGAATGGCAAGGTAATTTCTCTTATTGATTTAGAAGCCGGTTTTCACCCGGACCTCACTGGCGAACAGAACGTCTATATTAATGGCATGCTTCTGGGCATGAACAGGCAGGAAATTACCGAAAAAATTCATCGTATCGTTCGGTTCGCCGATATCGGACAGTTTATTGATGCGCCGCTCTATACGTACTCTCAAGGGATGAAGCTGCGGTTAGGATTTTCTGTCGCCGTCTATGCAAATCCCGATATTTTAATTCTTGATGAGGGATTGGGGACTGGAGATATTGATTTTCAAACCAAAACTCAGGAAACGGTAAACAGATTTTTTAAACAAAAAAAAACTATATTGTTTGTTACTCAGCTAATGGAACTCGTTCGCAAAAATTGCGAGAGAGTATTACTGCTCAATCGCGGAGGATTCGTTGCAGACGGCGGATATGAAGTCGTCGAGCAATATCGCAGGATTCATTCGGCTGTTTAGAATTTTTTCGATACAGATACGTTACGAAAATGCCGGAGTATAAATTTTTGAAAGCAGCCAAAAAACGATAAAAGAATATATTTTTATTACCCAACTGCGGAAAAGGATCGACGATTTTTTTTGAAAACACGCAAGATCACCCGTTGTCCCAAGATACCTATAGTGGGGATGTAACAGGAGTGAGAGAAAAATGTTCCGCGGACCTTCGTGGTTTATCGTATCATGAATTAATAAATAGCCTCCATTGACAAGCGATTGAGTCCAACGATCCACATCAAATCGCACGGCTTCATATGCGTGATCTCCGTCAATAAACAGTAATCCGATGCGCCGAGTTCTATATTTATCCCACGCTTGTCCTGACTGCAGGGGAACCACGATAACGTATTTGTTCAAATCAAATAAGGATATATTTGTTTGCAACGCAATGAGCGTTGGCTTTGCTTTTGATTTGCCAAATCGGGTATCAAGCGGATCTATTTCATTTCCCGGATCAATTGCTAAAAGCTGTCCACGTTTGTCGGCTTTACACGCAAGGCCAATCGTCACCGTTGACCGCCCCTTCCAGCTCCCGATTTCAACCAGGAATGTGCCTGGCAACTCGTTAATAGCAAGCGATGCGGTTGTATATAATTGTACAATTTCATTCGGACTCAACCATCCGGGTATGTCTAAAATCCGCTTCGTAAGTGAGTTATTCAGATAAACGTGCATATGTCTACATTTTTCTCTTATAGTCTCTTCTACTTAATCCGCAGGCAGCAGCATAATAAAATATTTTCTAATATAGTACAATCGTCACGATATCAATACATGGACACACTAAAGCTACCTACCTGTTCTGTCGTTATTTGCACTCGAAATCGTCCAAACCATGTATGGAGGTGTCTTGCGTCTATTAAAAATCAGACTGTACAACCGACCCATATTGTCATTATTGAAAATGTTCATGAAGGACAATATTTTTCACAGGGAAAAATCGCTGACTTCTTTGACGACAAAATCCCCTGCATATACAGACACACACACGCCCATAACCTGGCGTACTCCAGAAATATAAGCCTCGCTTCATGCGCCGATCGTATTCTCGTGTCTATTGATGATGACGCGATTTTCCCTGACTCTCACACTCTGGAAAATATCCTGTCGCTTCACAAAGAATATCCAACAGTAACTGCCCTTGTTGGACCGGTCACGCCGTTGTCTTCCTCGGGATGGGCCGCATATTCAGCGGCTCTCCACTGTTATGGTCTCCATCAAGCGCCGGCAATAACGTATTTACGAGCATACCCCGCAACATCTTTTTCGTTGAAAACGGCTTCTGTTAAAAGGACTCATGTGCATTTTGACACTACACTTGACGGAGGCGATGACATTCTCTTTTTTTGGAACTTAACACGACACGGGGAAAAACTCCTCTATCATCCATCAATTAAAATACAAGCGGAATTCCCAGATTCGATTGTTCAGTTCTTCAAAAAACAGATGTCATATACGGTAAACTACGTCCCTTTATATACAAAAACCCAAGGTAAAATTGACGGGATTAGTTGGATGTTTCCCCATCGGATTTTACATATTGCACTGTATCCGATATTTTTGTGCAGAGAATCGGTCAAACAATCATACGCGGAACTTACAAGACTTCGCGAATCCAAACAACTCATCGGCATTGCATTTTTTCAACACTGTCTCATAGCCGCGGGGGCACTATGGCCGAGTGTTAACAGACAGGTGCTTCTTTCTGCAATGAAACAATGCGTTATACACAATAAGCCTGCCCTTGGATTACAATTGCGGCTTAATGAGCGACTTTGACGTTTACGGATATATGATATCCCTACTATTAACAAGCGACATAAAGGATATAAACTCGAAAGAATTAGCCGGAACAGAATTTGTTTTTTTGCACGATATCGCACTTCTAAAAAACACCGGCCATGCCATTGTAGCCTCTGCGAGGTTTTCCGATCCTCAACATAGCATAAAGCGCATCCGTTTCCCTGAATCGTTATATGCATACGCTCTTCCATTGGGCCGCCAAATACCCTTCCTGTTAAACTTCGTGAGAAGTATTTTCCAAATTGTCTACATGGTCCGCTGGTATAGGACGGTTAATACGTCGGAGAGCCTCGTTCTCTACGGAATGCCAATTGGGTCGGTTATTGATCCCAAAAAAACCGTGCTCTTTATCCATTACGAGAGATATCTTCCGTTTTGGCTACTTCTTTCAAATCGATATAAACAAACACGCTATATATTCTGCTCAACCTACATGCGTGACGCATTCCTCCATAGGTATCGGACATTAACAATCCGCCAGTGCGCAGTTATCCCGAACGCAGTTGATCCTTCCGTTTTTTATCCCCCAAAACATTCCGCCCCAAGAAAGAGGGGTATTTCTTTACTGTACGCGAGCGCATGGGCTGAAGAGAAAGGCATGCACATCATGCTACAAGCAATCTGCTCTTTACCAAAAGACATACAAGATCAAATTCTTCTCACTATAGCCAGCGGTCCGAATCTTTGGCATATAGACGATGAGCCGCAACGAATGCAATATATCCGCCAAGTAAGAGAACTCATCAAACGTATACCTCATGCAACCGTTCTAAACGGCGTGGACAAAAACGGGCTTGCAAGACTATACAGAAGCGCGGATTGGCTTGTTTTTCCTTCAATCTGGGAAGAACCATTCGGGATGTGCGCGCTTGAGGCAATTGCGTGCGGCACCCCCGTAGCTGGATTCAAAAGTGGGGGATTGCCGGAAATTCTGTCGCCGACCAATTCATTACTTCTGGAAGAAAAAAACATGGACGCACTCGCTCAGGCATTTGCAGATATCATAAGTAAGAAGATAAAACCCAAAAAACGACAGCACTCGCTCTTCACGGAAAAAAATTCTCTAATGATCGACAGCTACAGAAATGCTCTTTTTCTCAAAACGCTGGATGGCTTTTTCAAAAAGAGCGACCTGTAGTCGCCTCCGAATTTCTTTTCGAGCAGTTCGCTCGTTATTTTCGATACACTCAAGCACCACGTTAAACTCCATAATATGTCGTTATACGCTAACACGTCGCTCAAAACATATTGCCGCTGATCTGTAACATTCAGTATAAATGGTTTAGGGAAATTCTCTCTCATTATGAGACTGAAATGAAATGATTCAAAAAAATAACCATCAAACTTCCTATTTATATATGTAAGAAAAAATCCAAGAAGGGCTTTTTTCTTCGTCGACATATAAAATGTTTTACTGCCGCATACTTGTATGAGCATTATCTGAATTAAAAGAAAAACGTACCCAAAGAGGGGGATTGAGGGTATCGGCGAATTCAAAATACGGCAATAATGTTCTTTAGATGATCGGCGCATATGGTTTTTGGCGGTGTATCCACACTTCATCATATAAACGGACCGATTTATATAGCTTCTCATCACTCCATGGAGTAAGCGCATTGTACCAATATAGCGGCCGCGACATAACACTATACCGTCCGTTTGCCATTTCAAGCATGGGTAAAAACATTGCCTGATCTTCGCAAAATCTGATCCAGGATCCGTCAGGTCTTAAAAAAGACTGTTGACGGATTTTTTTGAATAACCCTGATTTCCAAGTACGCATATGAAATGGTAAAAAGTATGTGTCCCTGTACTCGTTATGGCGCTCTATGTTGACCGTATATCTGCAGTTTATGTCGCGATAGACAGATGCGACAACGCCATGAAGTGAAGATGTTGGTGCAAAATAATAGCAGTTCCCGTAGGTAAGAAGACACGATGTTTTCTCGTACTCTTTCAAAATGGTACCAAAAACATCGTCACCCTCTAACCAATCATCACCGTCAACATTAATAATGACTGCGTCATCATCTTTGACATATGTATGAATCATCTCAAATGCGTTACGGGTAGAATACTTCCGCTCTTTATTGAACACCGTCACATGCCCATGCAAGACGTCTCGTATATGTTGTATTTGCGCTTTTGTATAGTCGGAGGCGTCGTCGATAAACAGTATTGTATAATCCTTGTATGTTTGGCGATGGATTGATTCGATACTTCTGTCAAAAAATTGGCTTGCATTCCACGAACGCATTAATACGTATATTGAGCTTTTCATATTGGAGACGGTTCCTCAGTCGACAACAAATTTTTCTGCTCACTATTATAACCGTCTTTATTCTCTATAATCTACCATTTGATTTTAAGCTATGTGTTTTTTGCACATTCATTTTTTTTTGCATTTTCCTCGCTCTCACTAAACGCTTTTTCCCGGCGCTCTTCCTTATATTTCTCATTACGTCTTTATTTACCGGTCCGGGAAAATTTTATTCTTTTGTTCTTTTTGAACCGGGAGTATTGAGACTTGAGCCGTTCAACGAACTCGGTATTACTGTTCAGTACGGGCTCCTTGCTTCGGACATTCTGGCCATTGCTATTTGCGTATATTTCCTTCGTGAATTTATTTTGAATCTCTCACGTACGTCAAAAAATACTCTAGCTCTCGTTTGGCAAATACCAATGGTTAAACTTATTCTTGCGGGCTGGATCATATATTTTCTTTTTTCCCTTTTTTTTTTTT
>CAYLQG010000071.1:0-7345 GCA_964385705.1 uncultured Gammaproteobacteria bacterium | reverse complement strand
CTGTTATTTCTCATACCATTTATATTGGTTTTTAAACAGCCTGATTTAGGAAGTAGTATCGTCTATAGTTGTTTTTGGCTTGCGATGCTTCTGGCGGGTGGGCTTCCTGTGTCGGTATTATTTACTGTTATGTTATGTATGGGCCTTCTTCTCCCGGGCGCTTGGTTTGTACTCCTGCCATACCAAAAGCAACGTATTTTGACCTTTCTTAACCCGGCCGTTGACCCTAAAGGAGCAGGATACAATGCACTTCAAGCAATGATCGCCGTCGGGAGCGGACAGTTGTTCGGCCGCGGTCTGGGGCGGGGGACTCAGAGTCATTTACGGTTTTTACCCGAATATCATACGGATTTTATTTTCGCCTCGCTCATTGAAGAGTTGGGGTTTGCGGGCGGTATTATGGTGTTTGCCGGATATATCGCGCTTCTGTTCCGCATTATCCAGCCATATTTCCGCGGAATTCGCCAGGAGGCGGGCATTTTTGTTTATTCATTGGGTTTATTTTCCATGCTCTTGTCGCAGATTTTCATTAACACCGGTATGAACATGGGACTTATCCCGATTACCGGTATTACCCTGCCGTTTATATCGTATGGTGGCAGCTCGATACTTTCTTCATCGATTGCTTTCGGATTTTTGTGGGCCCTCGAGCGGGGGAGAACAGATGAGTCCGCCATTGCAATCGGGTAAATGTCTTGATACAATACGGAGCATATGTTAGCGATAGTTACGATTTCAGGGAAGCAATATAAAGTAAAGGTCGGCGATGTCATCCTTGTAGATAAAATCGATGGAGCAGCCGGCGAAACGATGGTGTTTGATCATGTTTTATTGACCAGTGAGGGCGCAAAAACCCACGTTGGGACACCTCTTGTGAAAGGTTCCTCTGTCAAGGCGAAGATCGTCGCGCAAGAACAGGGAGATAAAGTAGAAATCCGCCGCTATAAACAGAAGGTACGTTATCGTCGTCAGATGGGTTTTCGTGCGCAGCTTACGCGGCTTGAAATTGTTGCGATCGCTTAATTCATGGCGCAAGAACGCTATATTCTTATCTTCGGACGGACTCCGCAGTTGGCCGCCCGCGAACTTCAGACTTTTATCCCAGGTGCTACCGTATTATCAGAGGAAATTGCTTTAATAGAATCTAAGGAAACAATTGATGCCGGTCAATTGATGGACAAATTAGGCGGTACGGTTAAAATAGCGCGTGTTGTTGGTCAGGTTTCAGAGGTCACCCCCCAGTCCGTTATCTCTTTTATTGATACGCGCACAAAATCGGTGACATTCGGGTTTAGTATTTACGGTTTTGACCTTTCCATTAAAACGATGACGGCTCATGTGAAAGAATTGCTTGAACAACAGGCTGTCCGGACGCGCTACGTTACGCCGGCTCACGGAAATACCCTTTCGACGGTGGTCGTGGAAAAGGGGAACGTGCAGGAATTGATCATCGTTAAACATGATAATTCCTATATCGTTGCTGCCACGTTGGCGGTTCAAGCGTTTGAAGCGTGGAACATGCGCGATTACGGCCGGCCATACGCCGACGCCAAGTCCGGTATGTTGCCGCCGAAAGTTGCACGGATGATCGTAAATATTGCGTTACCGAAGCGATCAGGCGGACTCATTCAGCCTCCATCATTCCATCCGGCACTTCTCGACCCCTTTTGCGGGATGGGGACGGTCCTGGCGGAGGCGTATATGACATCGTGGAGTGTTATGGGGTCCGATGTATCAGCCGATATTGTGGCGCGCGCCGGCAAGAATTTGGATTGGTTGGTGCATGCTTTTCCCAACACGGGCGGCTCGGTCGGGTCATGTATTACGTCGGACGCGGTTCATATATCGGAGCATATCGCCGCAGGTTCCATAGATGCCATCGTTACAGAACCATTTATGGGTGCAACAAGCATCGCCAATCAAAAGACTCTGGACAGCAAAAAGATAAAAAATATTATCAAAGGCTTAGAAAAACTGTATATAGGCTGTCTTCGGGATTGGCATAAAATTTTGAAGGAAAATGGCAGAATTGTTATTGCGCTGCCCGCATATGCCATTTTGGGTAGAGTGTACTTCGTGAAAAAAGTTGTTGACATGTGTGAAAACCTCGGATATACTATCGTGGATGGACCGATAGAATACAGTCGGCCCCAGGCAATCGTTAAGCGTCAATTTTATATTTTAGAGAAGAAAAGCTAATATGGCACACGTAAAAGCAGGCGGAACAGCAGCAGGAAATAAAGATTCAGTATCCAAGCGGCTTGGGATCAAAATTTATGGCGGTCAGTACGCCATCCCGGGCAACATTATCGTCCGTCAAAAAGGGACAAAAGTATATCCCGGCGACGGAGTGAATATGGGCCGCGATTATACGATATTTGCAACCGTTTCAGGAAAAGTAAAATTTAGCATAACCAGAGGAAAACAGTTCGTGTCCGTCTTGCCCGCAACAACCTAAATCCATGGCTGATACGCAACAAGTTCTTCATCTAGACATTGATGTTGTCCAGGCTAACCCGTTGCAACCACGTGGGCTTATTTCACCCGAAAGCCTCGAAGAACTCGTCAATTCCATCAAAGAACACGGCATTATCGAACCTCTGGTCGTCGCCAAAACCCCTGCAGGTTATCAACTGATTGCCGGAGAGCGCCGTTGGCGCGCATCGAAACTTGCCGGACTCACCACCGTGCCTGTTATCGTCAAAGAAACGACCGCCAAGGGCATGCTGGAGATGGCAATCGTTGAAAACGTGCAACGGGAGGATTTAAATCCAATCGAACGCGCACAGGCATTCCAGCGCCTTGTAGAGGAGTTTGGGCTTCCTGTCTCTGAGATCGCTAAGCGCGTCGGGAAAAGCGAATCCTATGTTTCCAATACAATGCGACTTTTGGCCCTCCCGGATGCCATAAAAGATGGTCTGATCTCGGGCGCTATTACCGAAGGGCACGCACGGGCAATTGCAGGGCTTGGTGAAGTGCGCCTCATGGTAGAGGCCTATAAGACGATTCTATCGGAGAGCGCGTCCGTACGGCGTGCTGAAGATTTAGCCAGAAGACTCAAAGCTCAATACGATAAAAAGCCGATCCACCGCGTCGAACGAATTCATAGCGAAGAGTTGGATAATATGGCCAAAGACCTCGCGACATCGGTTAACGGATTGGTTAAGATCACCCAATCGAAGGTGGAAGCGCGGCTTGTATTTGTCATCCGCGGCAACCTTGAGACCACCAGTAAGATCCTCAAATCAATCCACGAAAAGATGGGGAAGAATTAATTAATGTTGTAGATCGGGTGGGTGAGAGTTCCCAATTGTGAAAGAGGCCAATAACGGAAAATAACCGTTCCGATGATATCGTCCTTCGCGACCGGTCCGAATTCCCTTGAATCAGAACTGTGCGGGCGGTTATCTCCGCAAACGAAATACATATCGGGCGGCACTGTAACGGTTTGTCCTTCCTGTAAAAACGACCCGCCGAATATAATGACATCAGACGCGAGGTAGTTTTCATCTAGTTTTTCTCCGTTCACATACATTGCGTTGTCCTTGAGTGCAATCGTATCGCCTGGGAGTCCGATAACCCGCTTTATATAGTCCACGTTTTTATCCGACCATGATTTGAAGATGATCACATCGCCCCGTTGGGGCTCACGGAATTTGTACTCAATTTTATTGGTGAGAATATATTCACCGTTATGAAAGTTCGGTTCCATTGAGGAACCGTTGACTTCCTGCGGGGACATGATGAAGAGATAGATCATCACGAGAATAGCAAGGACGACAACAATCCCCTGTAAAAAATCAAAAATAGCCGCGATTATCCGTTTGAGGCCATTCATAGAAATAAAGTATACCTGTGTAAAACCAGTGTAGGTGATATAATATGTATCGTCAAGGACATCAAAAAGGGCGGTTAGCTCAGCTGGTAGAGCGTTTCATTGACATTGAAAAGGTCATAGGTCCGATTCCTATACCGCCCACAAAAAGCATTGGTTGCCTCATATTTTCAAACGAGCTCTTCTAAGGAACTTCTATAAATGAATTCAATAGATGGTATTATTTGGATATAATATAGATATCTCTATGGTTGTATATCACTATACTGAATTTGATCACTGGGAAGAGATAAAAGAGGCGCGAACACTCATACCACGAAGTCTGCAGTCTCTGCAGAGAGAGCTGGACGACGAACGCGTTACAACGCGGGCCACGTTTGCTCTCCTTGATCCGGAACCCAAAGAGATGGTTGATAATCAGTTCTTTCCGGAATTATGGCAGGAATTTAGAGGTACGAGAGGATATCTTTCCTTAGACGTTGATGCCGATCCAAAGGAGGTATTGGTTGGAGATGCAGGATTTATTGAGGGGTATTTGTATAGAAAAATGCATGAGGCCGTTTCAATGCCGGAAGCCTATGCGATACAAGATCCTCAGATTGCATTTGACCGCTATTGGGAGAGTCTCATCCCGTTGGATGCATATAAAGAAGCTGATTTACACTATTTGGTCCCAGAGGCGCAGATTCGATTTCCCGTTAGTCTTAACTACGTTACGGTTTCGCATGTCCAGCCGATATTGGAAAATACGCTGGGGAGTGGTGAAATACCCAATCCGCTCATAGCACCAATTCCCGGCATATTACGATTTCAATCTGATCTGCAACCGTGGTTGGTAAATTTCAAGCAGCAGAATCCATATTTAGAGGGCGCATTTCAAACGTTGAAATCCATGGGTTCGGGAGAAGCGATTGGGTGACGTTTCAGAACCGTATTCCGCTCACATAGAGCGTTCATGCGTCCGATTCCTATGTCGCCAACTTATTTTCATTTTCTCTGATATCGATAACCTTAAGTGATGAAGGAAACACGAGTTCAATGGATTCATGCGGAATATATACCCACCCCTGGCCTTTAGACGTCCAAATGCTTTTGGAAAGTCTCTCATCAATGTCTTCTAGTCGCGCATGTAGCCGAAATACCGTTGGCCGCATAATTTCACCCACTTCATATTTACTATATGTATTTTCTTTGGATTCAGGATAAAATAACCGGTAAAAATCGGCGTATGGCCGTATCTCTCCAGGATGACGCAGCAGTTCTGTGTAGATAAGTCCCATATGTTTGGTAAGTACTTCTCCTTTTGGTTGACGGTTTACATATATAATGCGCCGGTCGCTGTAGTAGAAGATCCGTTTATGATAGGTTAACAAAAGAGGAAAAATGTATTTAGGATCGACTTCTTCTTTTAAAGGTGTGACGGATAAATTGTCCGATATTGGTCTGAGTTCGCTCTCGGCGTTTTGCATGCCGATATTATACTCTAGCCGTCAGAATGGGACAAATCGTTAAAGTAGTTAATTGAGAATGTCGTCCTTGGGGTTATTCCGGTCAAAGTGGAGATTGTGCATCCTCGTTTGCCGGCCTTTCTCCGAATATTCTTTCCAAAATGTTCTCCCGTCTGCGAAAAATTGACCCACGACGAGTTGCGAATCGTCTTTTGAGGGTGTGATGCGTAGCTTGTGTATACCATTTTTAGGGTTTGGTATTATCGCAATGCTTTGGGTATCTTTTGTGGTCGTCCCATCTGGTTGTTCTACTGTGAATTGAGCAGGATATCCGATGACGACGAGTGCTGATTGATCTTGTTCATTTTGTGCTTGACTTTGGTTAAGCTGTGCGAAAAAAGGCGTTTGCGTAAAGAATTTTACGATTATTTGAATTGCAAGCGGGTCTGTCACCAGGCCGCCATGATCATCGTTAATAGTATAATTAAGAGCTCCGTCAATTTGCGCACTTGGCTGTAAAACCGTATTATCGCCGTCTTTAGAAAATAGTGTTTTTACCGGTTGCCCGTCAACCCAATTACCGCGTATTTTACTGATCGCGTCCGGTTTCGTTACATCAATACCGCTCACGGTCTTCACGGCCATTCCAGCCAACGATCCCACTGTTACGCCATAAAACGGAGGAATGAGAACATGATTCGGTAACCAGGTATTTATCGCATTCATGGTATTAAGCGGTTTCGGCGTAATTGAATGAGATTCATATAGGTAAGGAACGGTTGGAAGTAAGTCTTGAAATGAAGGAATTAGTGTTCGTATAACAGTCCTATCATCCTTGATTGACCTTGCGCCGCAAAATCTTTCGACGATCGTCCCTCCAATACGGATACCTAAATTATTATTCCATATTTCCCCGGCGGACCATGCTGGATATGCGAGTACCGTTCCTTTAAAGGGTGAACCCACAGTCATAAAATGATCTAATTTATTGTTTGATCCAGCCGCGTTGAGATATGCGCCACCTACAAGGCCACCCATACTATGACCTACAAGATCAATACGTTCATTTGGTTTTGCAAGTGAGGAAATGCGTAGGCTTAATAATTGACCGCTATTGAAGACAGGTAGCCGCCAGTCATAATAGAAAACGGTTGGAGATAAGCCGGCTTTTTGAAGGGCGGTGGCGAGCGAGTTGTACATCGCTCCAACGACAGGCATTGGGCCCCATGATCCGCTATAGTTACTCAATTTACATCCTAATATTGCATCAGGATTCCAGCTTGCGCCCATTCCGGGAATAAGGATTATTTTATTCGTCGGTATCGGAGTCGGCGTTGGTGTAGGGGTTGGAGTGGGAGACGGAGTGGGTGACGGAGTTGGAGTAGGGGTGGGTGTAGGGTTTGGAGTGGTAGTAGGCAGAGGACCGTCAAGTGCGAGTCCAACTGCGTACGCATTTCCGGAATAATACAGCATAGTTGTGCCATTTTCTAATAATACTGTCGAAGGAGAACTGATTATAAAATCATCGAATGTATTTGGCGTACCAACTAAAATCGGATTATTATAATTTTTATTCCAATTTATTCCGTCGGTAGATGTGGCATATATGATTTGAGTTGGTGCATCAGAGGGAGCGGAGGTATAAAAAATTTCATAGAGTCCATTTAAATATCTCACATTGGGGAAATTAACATCAGTTTGTTCCCAAGCCTCGGTAGGAGTGATTACAGGGTTTCCGTTGTTTTGCTTATGCCAAGAAATTCCATCTGTCGACGTGGCGTAGCCAATTTTCCAATTAAACCCTTCATCTGTTCCGGAATACCACATTTGATAGAGACCATTATTATAAAGAATGGATATACCACGATCAATACCGCCACTGTCCCAAGTGTTCGGAGTCCCTCGGAAAACGTAGTCGTCGTATTTAGCCCACGTTTCTCCATCTGATGAAGTTGCGTATCTAAGTTTAAATCTATCAGCACCCCCCGTCCAATTTTGTGGCACTGAGGTATACCACATCTGATAAATATTAAGGTCTTTGTTATACAAAACGAATGGACTT
>CAYLQG010000070.1:0-7358 GCA_964385705.1 uncultured Gammaproteobacteria bacterium | reverse complement strand
AGAAGCCCATTACCTACAAACGTTCTAAATACAACCTTGCTCCCCCGGCAGGATTCGAACCTGCAACCTTCTTCTTAACAGGAAGCCGCTCTACCGTTGAGCTACAGGGGAATTGTCTTCCTTTCCCAAGCCATCCGTCAGCTGACGGACTACAGGGGAATGTAATAAACTTCGTTATTATACCATGACTAAAAGAGAATAAATAATCTCCAGACTCACGCTTCTATGGCTCCGGGAGTTTATATACTATATATTCTTTATCGAGGATAAAATCCAGGAAATTCTCAGTTAACCGATACGCCATCCAACCACACATTTCCGGTGTTATTGGCGAAGTAAAAAAGTATAAGCGTATTGTCATCCGTGACAGTGGGCGTAAATGTGTACGTAAATTTCTGCCATGACGTCGAAAGCGCGGCGCTTGCCTTAAAATAATTGGTATACGGCGATGTCTTGTGATTAATTTCCAGTCCTATACTTCTGTTTGCATCTGCTTTCGCCCAAAAACTTACGGTATACGTTCTACCATTTGTAATCCCAAGACCATTCATAAATTGCACATTCCAATTGGTTGTGGACGACTTGGTGACGTGGATTTTTGCTGAAGCGGCGCCGTCTCCTGCGGTCGTCGTATCCTGTGAAATGTCCGCTGCGGCTCCGTCATCCGCTTCAAACCACCATGGGGAATACCAATTAGAACCGGTTTTTTCAAAAGACGGGTTTTGCATGAGGTTGCCCTGTGCTGACGCTGTCGGAGTGACGTTCGTCGTAGATGAGGGAGTTGGGCCCGCTGTAGGCGATGGAGTCGATGTTGGAGCCGGTGTCGCGGTGGGTGTTGGCGTTGACATTGGGTTAAGAATTAATGTTTCCGCGTTCGTCGTAGCTGTATACAGACTCGCATCCGCGGAGACTATGGTAACAGCATCTGACGGAATGGTAAGCGTGGCTTGTTCGTTGGCAGTTTTTGTCTGAGCGGCAAATGTCATATCGGCAAGTTTTATCGCTTTCGTCGGAGGAGAATTTTTGCCTGCAGGCGGAAGCGCTACGGCGATAATGATCCTTCCCGCAGTATTTGCCTCTGACATTGTTGATTTCTTTACCACCGTAGCAAGGGGTGAGGTCAACGTAATTTCATTGTCCACTTTCACTTTTGAAGGATCAAACGCAATCTCCACATGTGCAAAGGCGACCGAACTATCCGCATGAATCCACAATTGCATGTCCCCGTCGGGGGTCAATGACTGATTTTTCGGGTAAATATTTACTGAGACCTGGTGGCTCGTTGCCCTGATTTGTACCTGCTGGGAGCCCCGCTCCATGGACTGCGCAATGACAACTCCGACCAGAAGAAATATACCGATACCGACAAACGTAAGAATGTTTTTCTGAGGAATAAAACGTCGGAATAACCTCTGATACCACGGTTGCTCCGGAGGGGAAACAATCACACCGTCTGCCGCTTCCGGCACAGATCCTGTCGGCTCTGAAAGATTTTCCTGATTTACTATTGGTTTTGGCATATTGTTTTTTTACGTACCATAATGAATAAGCCAAATGACATAATCAACCCCGTTTACGGTTCCGTCTTTGTTAAAATCACCGGTGCTGATTCCCGCTTCCGTCTTTTGGTTGTAATGAGATAACCAAATGGCATAATCAGTGTCATCAACTTTGTCGTCTCCGTTTGCGTCACCGGGTTTGGGCGTTGGAGTCGGCGTTGGGGTATTCGTGGGCGCTGGAGTCGGCGTTGGGGTATTCGTGACCGGTACCTGAGTGATAATAGCAGCAAACCCTGATGCCGCATATTCGTACGCGCCCATATCGTATCCGGCGCCCTGCGGACGCGCGTTGCCATCTTTATCGACGGTCAGTCCGCCATTCACGCCTTTGTCGATACACGGAGAATTGGCCTCGAGGTGATAATCGCCTGCAGCCAAATTCACGAATAGAGGATCCGATCCGTTCACATCACCCGGATCATGCCTATTGCCCCCCACTTTATACACACAGTTATTGCCGGCTGTAATCGTCGAGCCGCCCTCGTTATACAGTTGGCTGACGCCGTTTTCCAGGTAGGCAAAGATGTTATTTTTTGCGGTGACATTGAGTGCGTTTGTGAAATGAATACCTTGAGCATCGTCTCCAGGCGTCCCGACAAAGGTATTATTGAGGAACATGATATCGTGGGCACCATTAAATAGGGCAGCCATATTTGTGTGGATGACGTTATTTCGCATAGTCAGATTGTACGCCCCTCCCTCTTCCTGCCAGGCTTTGGCCCGCAGTCCTTTAGCATTATTATCAAACGGCAATACGCAGAGATTACTGTCAAAAAGAATGTCATGGCCGACTGCAGGGTCTCCCCATGTCTGGAAACAATCCGTGTGAGGGTCCACATTGATGACACCGTCACTTGGTATATCGTGAATGTAGTTGTTGCGAAACGTATGGCCGGAGCCAAAATACCGGAATCCGTCTGCATCTATATATGAGGGCGGATTCGGCCAGAGCGGACCATACTGCATGGTGCCCCAGACTTCATTCCCCTCAACGAGATGATTTTGACCTTGGATGACAATCCCCGCCATTTCCGCATGGTACACTTTATTGTTTTTTACCGAACAGTTTTGTGTTGCGGTCTGCGTCGAAGAGGAATCGGACAGTAAAATGCCCTCGCGGGCGGTATCATGCACATAATTGTTTTCGATGGTGCAATTTTTGGCCCTGACGTATATACCCGTCCCGTTTTCTTCGTCGGAATTACTGGAATTTGTGATTTCAAAGCCGTTTACCACGGTGTTATCTGCGGTAATATGGAAACCATTCATAACGACTGTCCCCTGTGCCTGAATCGTAATCCCCGGTCTCGTCACGCTGACGCGCTCGGCGTATGCACCAGAAGCGACGATGACTGTGTCACCGGAGCCCGCGGTGTTTTCAGCTTTCTGGATCGTTTTCCATGGTTGCGCTTGAGTACCGGGATTACTGTCGTTTCCGGTTGGGGTAACGTAATAGCTGGTTGCAGCCAATACGGTCGGAGTCTGTATAAAAAGAAATATGAGAAAACAACTGACGGCAATTGTTGAAACAACTGAGCGAAAGAGTGAACTGGACCTCATTATTACAGGATAGCAATAACGCGAGGGAAAACACAAGTATCAAATTGTATTATGTCTCACGTATATTCATCCGCTTGTAAATATATTTTTTATATCGATTCTGTTCACTTGATCCACGAATAATAGCCTCTTTTTCGTTATATATCCCATGGTTCTGGCAAAAATTGCTATAATAAACGCGCCATGAAAAACATCATCCTCGTTATTGTCTTTTTTATCATCGGTTTTGCTTCGGTATGGATATTGCAATACATCCGTCATAGCAGGAACGCCTACTCTCCCATTACAACAACAGAACAATCACCGGCTCTTTCACCGACGCCGTTTATTTTGAATCCTCCGTCTCAATCAGTAAACGCAACGCTGACAATTCTCCATGACAAAGTAATGCAGCTGACCCGCACAGTCGATTCATATCAGAATGCGACTTCGGGCGGACAAATTCTGACCGGCGAATCCATTGCAACCGATGAAAATGGAATAGCTGTCGCGACAGTAAGCGGAATCGTCACAACGACGCTTAATCCGAATGCGGAACTTGCGTTTGCAAACTTGTTTCCCGAAGATTTGGTCCTTGAGCAGAAAAGCGGCAAAATTCAGTACGATGTTGTAGACACCGGGCGTCCCGCGTCCGTCCGCGCTCTCCACACGCTGGTATCCATTAACTCCGGGACAACGATCATTAATGTCATCGATTCCGATATGTCTATAACCGTCAAAACAGGATCCGCGAAATTCGCGCTGGTCGACAATGATAATAATACGCACGTTTGGAATCTGACAGAGGGTCATCGGGCAAATATAGACGATCCGACGCGAAGCGTATATTTCGTTAACCCGCTGCAATAAGGATTAGATGGGGTGTAATTGATTGTTGTTTAAATTTTATGTATCACCAGGACAATGAGATAGAATTTTTGTAGGTCATAAGAGGCTTAAGCATCGTATCGTCCTCGTACCCTAATGCCCACAGCGCGACGCCGCCAAGATTATATTTTTGGGCCAAGGCGATTTTTTCCTTCATTGATGATTCATCTTCATAATAGAGCTCATTGTAATAATCGCCCTCAGGATAAATCACATACGGTTCACGGGATACGGGATCTATGCCACGAGTGCAATCGGTACATGTGGCAAGAATTTCGGCAACACGCCTGGTACTTGCCGTCGCCGATCCCCCGGGGATGGTCGCTGATTCTGTGGCACTGTCTATCGTTTCCCATTCATATCCGTAGAGAGGAACACCGAGAAGTATTTTTTCTTTCGGAATGTATTTGAGCGCCTCCTTCACCGCCGTCTCGACATCATATTCAACGGTAGTCCCCGCTCCCCCGATCGGTGCTATCGCTCCTGCGGTAAACGACCCGGTGTAATGATAGTCGTAGGTCATGAGAACGATGGAATCGGCAAGTGCCCCAAGTGCTTTGGCGTCATACAACATTGGCTTCACAAGAGAGATGGGGATGAGGTCTAAGCTGAGCGTCCCTAGCTTTTGGGCGACAAGCGCATCTTTCACTGTTTTAACGAACTGGGTAAATGCTGCCTGACCGCTCGGTGAGGCCGCCATAAAACTCTCGATATCAAGATTAAGATCAGTGAACCCTTTATCTTTCATAATCGGGGCAACGTCGCCCATCAAATTATTCGCACTTGCGACCGGATCCTGAAGCACGTCGTGGATGATGGCATCATCGCCGCTTATAATAAGAAGTGACTGTTTCAGATTTGCTTTTTTCCCGTCGGCTAACCGCTTGGTATACGCATCGCCTTTTAGCGTTGTCCATCCCGGCTCTTCCTCCTGGGGATTGGTAAGCTTTTGAATCGTTCCGTCGCTACTCAGAGATAAGCCAAAGTACGTCAAGGTCGTAATATATTGCTCATATGGCTTATCCGCCTTATCAAGAAGCCAGTATGGTAAAAATCCGACAACCTGCGGTTTATTGATATTGAGTGTCGTAAGCGCCGGATTATCAAACCGCAACGGAAGTGATCCGCCGAAATATATAAATGCGACGGCTCCCACGATCCCGAGGAGTAATCCGATAACACAACTCACGAGGATCTTCATCATGCCGTTATTTTACCACGCGCGTAAGGATATATATCTGAAATTTGATACAATGATCGGCATGAAGAGCCAACTTATCATCGTTTTTGGTCTTCCGGGCGCCGGCAAATCGTATGTTGCAAACGTTGTCGAACAATCGTTCGGATATACACCGTATAACGGCGACGATGATATTCCTGTTGAGATGAAGAAAGCGCTCTATGAGAAAAAAATAATTACCGATGGTATGCGAATAGCATTCATCGCCAACATGGTCATATCGATAAAAAAGCTGGTGCAAAAGAAGTCGAAGATTGTCGTCCATCAGGCGTTTATCAAAGAATTCATGAGGCGGCAATTACTCGATGCCATCCCAGCCGCACAATTTATCCTCGTTCAAACTGACAAAGCGATCCGGGAAAAACGGTATATGAAACGTGCATATTTCAATCTGGGCTTAGACTATCTGAGACATATGAGTGAGCTCTTTGAGCCTGTCCGCATCTCGCATGACACTATATATAATAGTAAGGAAGGGAACAGGGAAATAACCGGGCAATTGAAGAGGATTCTTAAGATTACGTAATTACTCCAGGTAATCCTTCAGCTTCTTCGAACGCGATGGGTGGCGAAGTTTCCGCAAAGCTTTGGCTTCAATCTGCCGGATGCGCTCACGGGTGACACCGAACTGCGCGCCCACTTCTTCAAGCGTCCTTGGCCGTCCGTCTTCAAGACCAAAACGGAGAATGAGTACCTTTTTCTCGCGGTCGGAGAGGGTCGTCAGCACTTCTTCCATGTGTTCTTTTAATAACTGGCGGCTGGTCTGTTCATATGGTGTCGGACCCGGATCGGAAATAAAATCACCAAGGTGGCTGTCTTCCTCATCGCCGACCGGCGTCTCAAGTGATGTCGGTTCCTGGGAAACTTTCATAATCTCCCGGACTTTGGTGACATCAACTTCCATGACTTTTGCTATTTCCTCGGGAGTCGGTTCCCGTCCTAAATCCTGCATGAGCCGGCGCGAAGCTCTGACAAACCGGTTAATTGTCTCAACCATGTGGACGGGAATGCGGATCGTCCGGGCCTGATCGGCTATCGCGCGGGTGATTGCCTGTCTAATCCACCAGGTTGCGTATGTCGAAAATTTATATCCCTTCCGCCAGTCGTATTTTTCAACAGCGCGGATTAGTCCCTGATTCCCTTCCTGGATAAGATCCAGAAGGCTCATGCCGCGGCCGATATATTTCTTGGCAATGGAGACAACGAGACGGAGGTTTGATTCGATAAGTTTTTTCTTCGCTTTCCGGTCGCCTTTCTCGTAGCGCTTGGCAAGGGATATTTCGTCGGCAAATGTGAGAAGTGGAATCCGTCCGATCTCTTTAAGATACATCCGGACCGGGTCCGACACCCCTTCACTGGTCGCTTTCGCGAGGGCTTCTATCTCTTTTTCAAGATCCTGGATGCTTTTGGTCGCTTCCTTATCGGTTTCCTGGGAGGTTGTTTCAAAAACGTCGATCCCGGCCCGTATGAGCTTATCATACAGTTGATCAAGATCTTTAATGCGTTCTTCGGGTTTGGGGTAAAGGAAGAGAATGTCTTCCTGCGTCACGAAGCCGTTTTCTTTGCCTTCGTGAATGAGATCAGCAACAGTTGCAAGTGTGCGTTGTTTTGTCATACCGGTCCGTGGATCCCTGTTTATCTATGCGATCAGAAAGCCAAAACCTTCCGATGTATACCAAACAGTGAATCTCGCTTGATTCTCGTGAAGTATATCAAATTTAGCCTGACTTTTCCAGACCCCGCAACGAATCGGTCAGTTTGGCAAGTTGACGTTGAAGATTTGACGATTCTGACGGATCTAATGCATCATTTTGAGTACCTTTTGTAATATCCTGTATTTTCCGCCGCAACACGACTTTATGGAACTCTTTAAGCGTCCGCAACCATTCACGCGTAAATAATTCCTCATCGCTTAAGAAGTCGGCGATATCCCAGAGACATGCCTCGTCAAATGTAGGCAAAAGCTCGGGTGGCAGCGAATCGGCAAAATCACGAAGAAGAAATACTTTTGACCCCTCGGGCTCCCCCTCTTTGGGTGAAAGATACGTCACAAGACTGTCAATAATCTTAAGGATTGCGTGATTATTGAACTCGGGGAGCAGCAGACCACGGCCTGGATCCTGGGCAAGGAG
>CAYLQG010000069.1:0-7899 GCA_964385705.1 uncultured Gammaproteobacteria bacterium | reverse complement strand
ATACTACGATTTATCCCGCGGTCTATTACGGAGACTTGGCTGATAAGTCCCGTCGTCGTGTCTGTTGGAAATATAATAAGTGAGATTGAGACTGATCCTGATTTAGCAAGTCTCAGAACACGGGCGACAAGGCTTCAGAAACGCATCCAGGACGCCCGAGCAAGCATCGCGAGCAGTATCGTTGAAGATGCACTCCAATCTGCATGGAATGCCGGATTCGACCAGGCGCCCGGTCCGGGACAAAGCGCCCAAACCATTGAACAACGTCTTACCTCTATGGGAGTCCCGCTTATCACAATTTCGATGGGCACCAATGGCCCGGAACATGCAACGTGGACGGCAGCACTTCTTGATGAAGCATTCCAACGCGAGTTTACAAAAGGCCAAGACGACGGATTTACATTGGCCGCAGACGGATTGGTCACGAACACACTTCAGCCGCTGTTAAAAGGCGATTTTCGCTCAGCGGTAAAGGCCTGGAGAAACGGGGGCAAAGGCGTTCAGGGTCTCCAAGCACTTCTTGGTGAAACCGCTGCCCTCGTTGATACAAAGATAGATTCAGATGGCATTACAATCCGCCAGCTTACGAATTTGGATAAGCTCCTCCGGGGTATTGAAGACGCACTTGCCGATCAAACCGGTTTAACCGGGATAACCCAAGGTTCAATTAATGTCCAGGAACTCCTTAGCCGGGTTCAGGCGCGTATCAATCTCATCGATGAAACGATTCTTAATGATACGATTTCTGTGCCTCCGACAATTGATATTGGTAATACGACCTTTACAATAAGCAAAGGTACTAACCGTAAACCAAGTTTGGGTACGTTATCAACGTTACTTGCCGATGTCGTGAAAGGCGGCCCGGTTACCGTTCGACAGAGTCATTATTCACTGCTGGAGAGCGGTGAGTTTGGCCGGGATGATACAACAGATTATCCGGTTATATCTTCAACAAATCTCATTGATTGGGAAAACGCATTGATCGAAAAGTATCAGGATGAAAAAAACGGGGGAGTCGTAGTCATCCGTCCGGTTGCCGAGTCCGAACTGACGTATTATTTCCTATTTGCCGGAACATTATCGGATGGGACGAATACCTGGCAGCGCTATGTGCCCTCTGAAGTAGAGCTCCCGCAATCCTGGAAAACGGCAACAGTTAATAGCAGCGCTTATGTAGCGGCAGAACGTACAGCACTTGATACGCTTCTTGCCGACTGGAGGAAGCAGGAAACTACCGCAACGATCGATATTACGTCACATGTTGCAGATGAAAATGGGGTGGGTATCGGGGTACGCAGTCAGGCAATGCTTGAATCAGATTTGGATGCGAGTATTGCCGATAAGATACATGCCGGTGACTTTGTTGGATTACAGCTTGGACCATTCCCACCGATTATTGTGCGATATTTGGGTAAAGTCGGAGAGAACGGGCAAAATGTCTGGCAGCATTATATTCTCGCAACTGACCAAGCCGACCTGGACAAGCTCAAAAAAGCCAACAGACCTGCGACACCGGATATGCTTAACGCGCTTAAGGATGCCGGCGTTTCGGTTGATGACTATTTGGAAAACTATCGCTATATCGATCCGGTCAAATATCCATCTGAATTTAAGGATCTTATTTACCTGACCGGTATGGCGGAAACCCTCACGACGGCGTTTAATCAGGCGGGATTAAAGACCACGCTGCAGGTTGCGACTAAATATATAAGCGCAAAAGGACAGATCAATTCTGTAACCACAGGGAATACGGCAGCTCCACACGCAACTAGCGCAGATCTTGAATCAATTTATTCGCGGACAGGGGATGCATATGTGTTGGCGATTGTTTCTCAAACGAGCGAAGAATTGGACGTGTTAGATATGCAATTGAGTCCGCCGGACACTTTCCTCTCGGGGGAGTTAACAGTGCCGGATCAGCTCATTGCAACAAAGCAGAAAATGCTCGGCGCTTCCGGTCAGGATAAGATAATTGCCGGGGTGGACATCAGGGTTAAAGAAAATATCAGAAGTACCGGAATCGGCAAGCAGATTATGGCTATTCTACAAACAGAGCTTCGGGATACGTATCACTATGGGGGGATGGGCGCAGTCGCCATCTTAACCCCGGCGGCCTTGTCATATTGGGATCAAACTGGCTTCCGGACAAGCGAACACCCTGAGGAATTGAGAATTCTCAACGAAACGTCAACGCCGGATCGTATGTATCTCTTGTTTGACGGTACGACGTTCTCAGTGCCGGCCGTTGATCCGCAAACGCGGGAGGCTATTGATGCTGCGCAAAAAGAGGCTGCCGGTCTTGTGGCCCGTGCAATTGCCGTCGGGAGAATCAAAGATGTGTCCACAGTGATGCCTTTAGCGACTCTTCGGCAATCCGTTGCGGATTGGGAAAGTGAAGCCGCACACACCGTTTCTGGACTGCTTATTAAAACCATTCATTTCCCGGACGGATGGGATCGCGAGGTTATTAGAGATGAGATTGATGCATTATTATCCGGTACGATACCGATTGCATCACTTAATGATCTTGCCCAGGCGACGCCTACAGAACTTAAAAATATCCGGCAAGCGATAAATACATTGGCGAAAGCAAGCGGCAACTTCCCGGACTTCTTGGCTCGGTTGCCGATATTTGTGCGCGTTATCGGATCCACGAATCTTAGTCAAATTCCCCAGGCTCTTTCCCAGACCCAGCTTGCCATTAATGCACTGGAAGCAGGCACGTGGGGGAGTGCAGAGGGGACATCGGCCCAGTTCATCGCGGTTCCTGAAAACCGGACCGAACTTCTGCGTATTCTTAATGCTCAACCCTCTTTGAATGCCATCATCAATCAGCTTACGAATGAGGCCCAACTCGATGCGTTTTTGAACCCGTTTGCCCAAATTGCGCAATCTGATTTGGCGTCCCGAAAAACTCAGGAAGTTACAACAACTCCACTCCAGTCGCTTACTACTTATGCAAACGGGAGAAACGTTGCGATAGTTCCCGCGATCGAGCAGTACACGACTGATCCGGCGGTAGAGAGGGCGGCGTTTGATCTTGCAAGCGCTGTTATTGACCGGCTCCGGCCGCAGGAGCAGTTGACGAATATTTATCCGGATGCTCTTTTCCAGCAGCTGCAAATTCAATTTAATACCAATAAAAGTAAATTATCCGGTATCAATGATCTGAAAACTTTCGCGCAGGCGGTGGCAAATGCGTACACTGCTTCGCTCAATATCTCCCAATCATATACGCCAACCATTCCAGCGCTTTCCCAGATCTTTGTGTCAAATAACGTACCCTACGACCCTGCTATTGAACCGGCGTACCAGGCGGCGGTTGAAGAAGCGAAGGCAAACGGAGAAATTCAGGAGATTCAAACAACGTTTGCAAATGATCAGGCTACCCGGACATCAATGACGAATGTAGTTCTTGCGAATATTTTGGATGCGCATGGTATTCGTTCCGGACAATTCGGTATTACGGATAATCTCTTTAATGAGCTGGTAAACAAGGCGAGGGCAGAAATAGAGGGTAATCAGTATCAGTATCAATATACGGTGCAACCCACGCCGCCCGTACATTTAGCCGAATATAACCAGTTTTTTGACCTTGTTATCGGACTGGTTCCTAATGATACACCCTATACCAGAGTGTATCAGCTTCACCAGGCGTTTGAAGCGCTCAGGAATTATAAAGAGGTTGGCAGTCCGGCAACGGGAGCCGAGTATTTCCTCGCGGCATATGGAAAGATAGGTGCGATTCTTGAAAAAACTCTTGCGGTTGATAAAACCAATGCGCTAGCTAATACATTCCACGCCGTGGGCTCCATAGCGGTCTCTCTTGACGTTAAACGCTGGAATACTGAGTTGACCCGGATCATGCTTGCGTCATCTGTCCACGTCGGAGATCCAAACGATCCGATGCGCACTCAATTTGCCGCATTTGCAGGTGATCCCGAAGGTGCCTCTTCGGAGTTTATTGCGGCGGTGCGGAAGCTCGATAGTAGCGGCAAAGCAATGAATGGATATTCCGATGTCGAGCTCGCGCAGTTATATAGTAATGCGCCAAGCGGCAGCACATTCCCGTCATTTATGGCTTGGATGGAAAAGCTTTACGGCGTCGAGCCAATTCAAAAAGCACAACCTCCGGTTACTGAATCAACTCGCGCGACCGGTACCAGTCAACAGACGGCAACCCGCCTCCTGTTCTTCCGTCTTATCGGTATTTGGACGGAGCAAAAACAACAGGAGCTCCATGTCGCAAACGAACTTGCGATGATGGATATTTTAGGCCCCGGTCCCGTGCTTACCCAGTACGTCAATGGAGCTGATCGTACCGCCATTCGTCAGGCTATTCGGGAGCGCCTAAATAAATTTGGCGTTACGGACACATTACTTACTCAGGCAAATGCAGGAAGAAATCTGGAAGCGGTAATCACCGATTTGTATCAGTTGCTTGTGAATATGTATGCCGACCAGGCGGTAAGTAAGGCGGAGCTTAAACAGAAGCTTGCGAATTTCTCTCCAGCCCAGGGCGACACCAGAACGGCATTTGTTCTTTCAAATATTGTAGGTCCTAGTGATACTGCCCAGATTCAACAATTGGTCACAGAGCTTAATAATCCGACAGATGAGGCGGCACGCACACTCAGGGCGCAGGCAATTGCCGCGCGGCTGGAGCAACAAGCAAATGCCCAGGATGCATCCATTGTGAATCAAATAGCCCACGAATTGAGTAGCTTACATGACACGCCGACGGTGGTTGCCGAAGTGACGAGAGTAGGCCCGATTGAAAATTTGATACTAGAAGGGAAACGGGCTGAACAACAACGGCAGGTCCAACTGAGGGCGCAGCAAAAACAGACACTTCAGGCACAACTTGCTTCCGCCTGGAGCCAATGGACGAGCGAATTTGTTATTCCTCCATCGGAGACAGATGCTATCGTAGCAAATTCGAGGCAATTGGAGGCTGATCGAGTTGCAGCACAACCGCAATCAGGGAGTATGTTCAATCTGCCGGTTATCGAACAGATAGCACCGGCGGGTAACCCGGCTTGGTACTTATCGTACAGACTTTCAGACGCACAATTGGTAGCCCAGTTTGTGAGTCGACAGGCCGGACAAAAAACGCCGCAATATTTTATACAACGAGCAGCCCGGGTTATGGAAATTGCACGCGCCAAGGATGCGTTAAGTTACGCGCAATACCTTATGATGCTTCAGCGTCAAATAGCCATTGACCCGCAGATTAAAAACATCGTGATAACGGGAGATGCAAGTCAGATTAACCAGGCGATTGTTGACTATTTACGGAACAACGCTGTTCCGCCGGGTTTATTGGGTAACGCTACGATCGATATTCGCACGTGGATTCGTAGCACTAGAAACAGATTATTATCTCTGTACGATAATGAGAGGATCGCCTATCAACGCAGTATCGCGCTTGCGTCGTCTGAGAATTCTGTCGTGTTAGGCGTGTCGCAGGATGTTGTTAATACATATATTAGCCAGAATGAACTGGCTGTTGCTGGTTTAATTCAAAACGCTCCTGACGCCGCATCGGCAAAAGTCATTCTGCGTGATGCTATCCGAGCGCAATTAGTGCGGGATTTGGGTATAACGACGGATAGCGCGAAGGCGCAATTATACCGGATTGTTGATGATTCGTTGGCGAGTGGAGATCAATATGCCACGGCGTGGAATGAGGCAAAGAAGATCATTGCACAGAGCGCCTCCACACCGGCGCTATCGCTGAGCTCCACCGTCGCTAGATTATTAGCGCAAATAAGCTCAGATGGTGATCCCTCCGGATCAAGCGGCCCGCAGTGGCAGATCCTTTCCGTTATCCAGAATATGGTTTCATCTGCAATATCAGGAGATGTATCACTCATGTCATGGGACGCGGTAGAGAATCACATCGCAAGTGATCCTTCGTTCCAGACATTGTCACTTCCGGTCACCGCACATCCGTATATCATGGAAGTTCTTCATGCATATTATCTTGCCCTGTTAAAAGAGCGACTGAACGACATGTCAACAGCGCTCGGCACCCGGTATAATCAGTCGGCGAAGAGCAATCCTGGTACGGCGTCGTTGTTTGATTGGGGGAAGCGCTATGTGAGTTCGCTTGTTGTCGATGAGGATGGATTGTCCAGGCAATTACCCAACACAAACGGTAATTTAGATACGTTTGCGGATGCGAGTGATTTGCCTCTCATGCAGATGCTTGCCACCAGTGACTTTGATGTGGTTCCGAATACGGTTCAATCGCAGCGTCAAAATGCTCCGTTCATCTTACGGTTCCAGGGGGTATCATATGCGGCGAACACGGATCGAATTATTACTCTTCCAGTGGGGAGTGGCTCGATGCGTGTGCGGATTGTGAGATTGCCCAATAGACTGTTTAGCCGAAAGGAGAGGTATCAAATTCAATTCTTACGTGCGGATGACAGTGTTTTACAGTCCAGCGCGCCCATAGAAGTAGCACCGACAAATACCTCTCTAATGCCGCATATACACATTAAGCCGGCAGTTGTTGCAGCGATAGGTCTTACATCTATTATTTTGGGTCTTATCACCGTCGGCGGATCAGTTCCGTTTTGGATTGGTGCCGCATTTACCGTGCTTACACTGCAGAGTATGGGTGTTGGATTCAGTCCGTACACCATGCAAAATATTTATGATTTGGCATTAAATTCGGCTCCGCGTGATTCTACGGTTCAAATTCAAAGTAAAGTTGATGTAAATTCGCTAACGGCAGAATTGAAAGCTTTCGCACAAAATCATGGTAACCCAGTTGGAGACCAAAATACACCCGGTCAAACAGCGCAAGGAGCCCAAAATACACCGAGTCAAACAGCGCAAGGAGTCCAAAATACACCCGGTCAAACAGCTCAAGCAGGGGCTGCCAATACAACAACTGATATGACAGTGCAAATGAGCCAAGCGAGAACTCAACAGGACGCTGTGGTAAAGCAGACAACACAACTCGTAAACACTTTTATTGCGGATGGCAACCAGGTTATGGCTCTTCATGGGGGCGAGTTTAACAAAGACGAACAGCGGCAGATTAATGATCAATTAACAGGATTTACGACGGCCATGCAGAGTAGTACGGTGAATCCGGTCGACGTGAAAGAACAGATTTCTACATTCCTTTCAACTCCTTTAGGACAACGATTTTTGGCGCGTCAGTTGAGTTTGGCTAAGTCCGACTCGTTAACGAGTCAAAAATATTCGGAGTTGCAACAGTCGCTTGATTCCAAAATGGCTGATTTGACGACCCAATATGGAGGAACCTGGTCCGTTACGGTGGTTGATATGCAAAACGGAAAAGTTTTTGGAAATAATCAAACTACCCAGTTGAATATCGGAACAGGTGCCCGGTCGATGAAAGCTGCGTTATTTTTGATGCTGCTGCAAAGCGCCGGCTGGACAGAAGATCAACTGCAGAATCAGCGGTTGCCACAGACAAGATTTACTCCAAATCAACTCGCGGAGTCTCTGCTTCGCGAAGATAATAAAGCGACGGCACTCAAGCGCGACGATGGATTAGAGCCGTCTCCCTATAGCGACACCGTTGATTTATCCGTTCAACTTGCCGATGACGCGGTGTCCTCCTATCTATCGAGTAATCAAACCAGTGTTAGAGCGCAGTTAAACACGTGGGGATTAAATAATACATTTGTCGTGACAAAAAGTCCTGCGAGCACAACAACCGATCTTGTTCAATTCTGGAAACTTGTCGATCAACAGAAGCTGGGAATTTCGCAAAATACGATGCAAAAGTACGTCTCATGGACTCGATTGCTCGTTAAAGAGGATCAGGCGTACTCATTGGGTGCGGCGTTTTTGAATCAGGTTCAGTCTATTCGTGGTCATGATATCTGGCTTAACGAGGGTGAAAACTATTCT
>CAYLQG010000068.1:0-7913 GCA_964385705.1 uncultured Gammaproteobacteria bacterium | reverse complement strand
ACGCTTTTGGCCAAGTTCCTGGGCATGTCAGGGTCATACCCGCGTTCTATCGTTAGGTAATAGGCCAGTAGCTGTGCGATGATGACGTTCGGGATGATGGTTGCAATACCAGCGTCAGGAACGGGTATGTAATAATCAAACACTTCGTGCGGCTTATATGAAATGCCGATGATATATCCGCCCCGTGCCTTCATCTCCATAGCTCCTGCGAGGTTTGCGCCGTATGTTTCATCTTTCGGAAGAAATGCAATACACGGCGTATCCTTCTCGATAAGCGCGATAACTCCATGTTTGAGTTCGCCTGCGGCAAATCCCTCTGCGTGAATATACGAAATTTCCTTGATCTTTAGTGCGGTTTCCAAAGACGCCGGATAACTCATACCACGACCGATAACGTAAATGTGCTCTTTACTTTTTATTCGCTTGGCGAGCTTGCTGATAACTTCAACCATTTTATCGGAAAGTATCTGTTTGCTGACATTGACGGCGCGCGTCAGTACTTTTTGTCCCTCGCTCACATTGCCTGCTGTCGCGTAGGCCAGGAGGAGAGCATAGGCGATTTTTCCTGTGAATGCTTTAGTCGATGCCACTGCTTTTTCAGGACCCGCGCCGATGAGTATCTGATAATCAGACTCCCGGTAAAGTGTCGAGCCCATCGCGTTGACCAATGAGACAATTTTTGCTTTTTTTGTTTTCGCCTTTCGGACCGCCTCAAGGGTATCCATCGTTTCGCCCGACTGGGAGAGCGCGAATATGAGGCTATTGGGCGTCAAAAAATTCATCTCATACTCAAATTCACTCCCGATCGCCGCATTTACCTGGCGCTTTGCGATGATTGCAAATGCGATTGACGCCGCCATACATGCATATGCCGCCGTGCCGCATCCCACCATATAGGTTTCATCAGCCTTTTTTATGATGGGTGCAAGTTCCGTTGCAAGCTCGGCTCCATCGGCTGCGATATCGGCAATAATAGCCGGCTGCTCATAAATTTCCTTGAGCATATAGTACGGATATTTCCCTTTTTCTACCTGCGTTATCGACCACGTCAGAAGTACTTTTTTCGGTTTTATATGCTCTCCTGTTCGCGCGTTGAAAATCATGATGCCTTTTTTGGACACGAGTGCCATCTCATCGTCTTCGAGATAATGCACCTGTTTTGTATAGGGGAGAAGTGCCGCAGCGTCGCTTGCAAGTAAATTTTCCTCCGTCCCGAATCCGACGACGAGCGGTGAACCGTTCCTTACGGCGATAAACTGCTCAATTTTCGTATTCATGACGATAAATGCGTTCAGTCCCTCCATCTCATTAAATGCTTTCTGGACTGCTTTACTGAATAGCATGGTTTTGGCAAATTCCTCGATAAGGTGGACGGCAACCTCCGTATCCGTCTCGGAAACGAATTTATGTCCTTTTTTAAGGAGTTTTGCTTTAAGTTCCTGATAGTTTTCCACTATGCCGTTATGAATGATGGCAATTGTCCCTGTGCAATCAAGATGTGGGTGGGCGTTTACATCTGTGACGCCGCCGTGCGTGGCCCAACGGGTGTGACCGAATGCGAATGAGCTCGGCGGAAATTCATCAACCGTCGCATCGCCGATTTTACCCGTTTTTTTCTTTACAACAATCTTACTTGCCTTTGTTTTATCCAGCGGTACAGCCGCGATTCCCCAGCTGTCGTAACCCCTGTATTCGAGGCTTTTTAACCCCTCAAGGACTATTTTTGATGCTTTATTGGACTCTCCGACATATCCGAAAATACCGCACATACAATTTGGGATTTGTATTAAGAGATTGATATTATGGTCTAGAACAACAAACACGTAATACCAAACCCCTAATATTTCCTGAAAGAATAAAATTTATATATTGACCTAACCTCTAACCAAAGTAGGTTATCCGGTGATCAAAAAGAAGAGCGATTTTCCTCCAGTCTTCATTATCCCTAAACTTGCGATCAGGTTTTCTGAATGACTGTTGCGGTAGGGAAAACTACCGAAGGGTACCCGCAGATACTCATTAGATGTATTAGATCAAATTCCTCAGCTTGTCGAGGGATCTCTCATCTAATGGTTCGATAAACCCTTTCCTCGTATTCCGTCAGCTGACGGACCACACGCTTAATCTACAATTATCGCTCCTTGTTAATGTTCCTTTCAGGATTAATGCTACGCCTGGGGGTACTACTTGTCAAGCAGATCGGCCTCGTCGAGATGGTATCTTCTCCCACCTAATCTTGTTACCGTAATGGGGTAGCCGTGATACCAAATATATCGTATCCATGAGATCTTCGTGTGGACAGCGCAGTATCTTCGGGGATAAAGGGCGTTTTGAAGGGGAAAAACAGGTTTGCGATCAACTCCTGCTCCGGTAGCGCGGCGGGGATGTGGATTGCTGATCCCAGTTTTTCCAGTGGTAAGATTAACTCACTAACTCCCGATGTGACCTCAATTAACGGAACTGTTATTGAGTCTGTTTTTTCCGACGCGTGAGATGCAGAGTAGAGAAATAAGTCTAACATTTGTTCCGCGCGGTTCCAAAGCCACCACGTGTCAATTAAATTAATCCCTCCCTGCGCTGTAAACGCGTCGGGTATATACCGACCATATATTAAATCAACTGTTCCGTTGCCGAGACTACTTGCGGTTTGAGCATTTAGCGAACGTAATACTGGATGGGGAATATCATCGAGGCGCTTCACCCTATGAAAAAATTCGCCGTCGGAAAGTATCTCGAACTTTTGGGACGGGTACCAACGACCCCCAAAAGGAAAATGAAGTTCATATGGACTAGCTTCCTCGCCCCATTTGCCTATTGATATAACAACCTCATTTTCAGATGTTTCCCGGTGGATATAATTTGGGAAGTCCCGATGTGCCGCCTCTAATCGGTCAATCATTGCATCCCGATCAGTCTCCGCCCCCGGTAACTGGAGATTAACGGCCTTGGCTAAATCGGGCATCATGACCATGCCATCATCCCACGAAATGTCACGACGACCCTGCCTGTGACCAAATGCTATAGAAGTATAAAGGCTCATGAGAAGATCATGTGAAATCGGGTCAGAAAGCTGTTCTTTTAGCATATCGGGGGCGAGTGTAGCATAGTGACAAGAGCAATGCAACGACCCGATGCCGTTTGGATCAATACTTGATGATGAACTCCTTTAACAGCTTTTTCTCTGTTTTTCCTTTGATCGACGCTTTGATCTCAAAATACTTTTCGATTCCGGAGTGGGAGAGCTTTTCCTTGAGGAGTTCATCGACCTGGAAAATACCTGCGGAATTGCTCATGGAGATGTTTATCTGAACCGGCCGGTCACTTCCTTCCTGGATTTCAATTCCCTCGACAGCGTAGGCTGAAAGCGAATGGATGTTGACGGCGCCCGCCTCATACGGGATCCGTGACCGTCCCTGGCTCATATCAAGGGCGTCCGCGACTCTCACGATACCGGCTTCTATTGTAAGCGGTCTGCCGTCGCTTCTGTGGCTGATAATAGCGTGAAGCGTATCGGAAATGACGATCGTCCGTTCTTTGATCGGGAGAAAGATTAAAAGCTCGTGGAGAAGCGGATTTGCAAGAAATAAACTGTATTCTTCATGGTTTTGTCGATGGATCGACATGCCGATGTCGTGGAGTACGCTTGCAAGAAGGACGACGACTTCCGCGTGCTGTTCCGTGAGCTTGAAATCCTTAACAATTGACATCTCAACATGGTGTTTCCGGAGAATCCGCAGAATCCGTAGCGCGATGTTTGAAACAATCTGGAAATGCACCGGTCCGTGATCCGTCATCGCCAGGCGGTCAATAGCGTTGACGTTTAAAATATTCCACAGCGTGATGATTTCTTCGTTTGCGTTCACGCGCTTGAGGGTTTCTTCAAGGAGGGTGTTGCCGTTTAACGGAACATGGATGATCTGTGTTTGTGTGCTCATCTAGCGGGTAGTATATCAAATACGCAAGAGAACTGACAGATGACTGTAAAATCATCGCAAATTGTGATACAACAACCAGTATGCCAGGTAGTAGAATTTCGACAGGCTTTTTTACTTTGCCCGTCACTTAAATAGTACCTGGTGCGTTGAAGACGTTTGGTTAAGAAGGGACATTGAGATTTCGAAAAGCGCGAAAGGCAAAGGTCGAAATTTCACTACCTGGTATGAAAAAACCTGTATATGTATCGGTCATGGGCACTATGGGCAGCGGTAAAACGACTGCGGTCCGGCTCATCGCGAAAGAATTGGGATTTACGCTTCTTGAGGAAAATTTCGGTGAAAATGCCTTTCTGCCGCGGTTTTACGGAGATATGAAGCGATGGGCTTTCCACTCGCAGACATTTTTCCTCATGGAAAAGATATCACAGATTCTTGAGACGAATACATTACTGAAAACCTCCTCGATCGTACAGGATACGCCGATCCAGCAGGACGTATTTTCCTATGCCAAAGCGCAGCATGTACTCGGCAACATCGATGATGCGGAGTGGCGGTTGTATCAGAAAATTTACAAATCGTTTGAACCGTATTTTCCGAAACCGGATTTCATCATTTACCTTGAAACGTCCCTTCCGATGATCGTTGAGCGTATCGAAAAACGCGGACGGGAATATGAGCAGAAAATTCCGCAGAACTATATTGAACTTCTCGATATGCTTAATCATAAATGGCTTACGGAAAATAAAACGGTTCCCGTCCTTGTTGTCGAGACGGATGGTCTCAATATCGTCCGAAGTAAAAAGGCACAGGAATCTCTCATTGAGTCTGTGAAAGCACGCATGTAGTTACCTGATACGAGGGCGTCGTACTGCCAACATGAAATCCAACATTCTTATTCGGGCTAGTCTTCTTGTGTTGTCGATTTGCCTAGCATTCGATTTTCTTGAGGTGATTTTTCGGTATTATTATTACCGTTGGAATACAAATCAATCCGTGCCGTTTGTGTTGTTCTCGCGGACCTTTCCTGAAAGCGATAGTCTGCGGAATGCAATTCAGGCTTCGCCGTTAACCGGTGTCGTTTTTGAATTGAAGCACAATTTACATTTTAATTTTTTCCATATTCCTCTTCAGACGAACAGCGTAGGGATGATCTCCGATAGGGAGTTTACAGAAGGGAAGCCGCCTGACACCATACGTATCGCCGGAGTGGGTGATTCGTTCATGTTTCCTTGGGGCGTCGGAATGCATGATACATATTTAAGTATTATCGGTGATCAGCTTTCTCACATATTTTCGGGAAAGCGTATTGAAATGTTGAATTTTTCCGTCCCGGGATACAACACGGCTATTGAATATGCGCTCATACGCGAGAAAGTTCTCCGTTATCACCCCGACTTTATTATTTTAGGATATATCAATAATGACATGGATATGCCCAATTACATCCGCAGAAAAATTATCACAAGCTCATATACGCTGTATGTGCTGCGGCAACTTTCCGCTTTAGCGTCCTGTCAATTTTTGTCCCGTTGCGTAAATTACGACAGTACCAGTTTAAACGATGTACCGCTGTCTAATGAATCAGCGACGCGGTATCCGTTTACCGTAGAAGAAACACCGCCGGAATATCAATATATGATCGGAGAGAAAAATTATATACACGCTATGCAGCAGATTTCAGATCTTACTATTAAGAATCAGATTCCGGTACTTTTGGCCACACGCCAGGAGGCCAACATTGTAAGTCTACTCCCGCGCCTTAAGTCGATGGGATTTATCGTGTTCCGCGGCGATGCAGCTCTTGAGATATTCAAAGATAAAGCACTGGCGGAACGGAGTGATTTTGTGATAAGCCCGTATGATTCTCATTTCAGTCAATACGGGGACAGGGCGTTTGCAGCACTCTTAACGCAGTTTATAGTAAACAATAGGGATTTATTGCATTTATAGGTATAATAAAAAACATGACATTCACAGATATTCAGGTTCTTATCTGGGATATAGACGGGACACTATATCCGATTGATGATGCAATTTCGAAAGAAGTTATCGAATCCGCCTACAGCGCAATTAGTGAACTGACCGGTTGGCCGCGGGAAAAAACCATTGCAGAATTTAATAAAATTCACGGAAAGATTACGTTAAGCTCAACGGAAGCGGTTGCAATCATTTGTAATATACCGACCGCGAAAGCAGCAGTATTAACGGATAAATATCTTGACCGGCTGCGTTTTATCAAACGGGATACCAAACTCATCGCCCTTTTTGAAGCGCTTTCGGGATTTAAACATTTCATACTGGGAAATGGTTCGCGGGGGCCGATTGCCAAAGCGCTCGATGCGCTGGGGATTGACCGGTCAATTTTTGATGAAATCGTGACATCGGAAGTCGTCGGAGTAAATAAACCCAATGCGGACGGATTCCGGTATATTCTTGAGAAAACAGGGCTCCCCGCGGCCTCGCACCTCATGATCGGGGACCGGGAAAAGGTAGACCTGATACCCGCAAAAGCGCTTGGCATGAAGACCTGTCTCGTGTGGTCGGTGAAACCGAGTATGATAGCGGATATCACCATCCCCACCGTCTACGAGCTTTCGCAGATATTGATCTGATTCATAAGCTGGCGGTTTCCCGCGAAATCCTCATTGCGCGGACTAAATACCAGTCTAATTGTGATTAATCGCGCAAGAAGTGCGCAATTTGCTCAGTACCGTCACCAGCGAGAGAAACATCTAATAACGTACGCGTTTTGGTCGCCAACGAACATTGAGATCCGGGCTTCAGTTTCTCTCGTGAAATAAGATTATGTTGATTACGGAGTTTCCCTCACTCGCAAAGTGAATCCGGACTCAATTTTGTTGGCTCCCCACGCGTAATCTCAATTGCATGGCGATGTAGCCTAAGCGTTGACGGGTACGCACAAATTGTGCACTTCTTGCGGCTGTATACGTAAAACATGATACTATGACTGTATGGCACGCGGAAAACTCATTGTATTTGAAGGGACGGATGGATCGGGAAAAGGGACGCAGCTTTCTCTGCTCGTCGATACATTCAAGACGCAACATATTGCCTGTGAGACGATGGACTTCCCGAGGTACGAAAAATCGTTTTTTGGAGACCTGGCCGGCCGGATGCTTGCGGGCGATTTCGGCGGCGTTAACGCCATCCCTTCGGAGCTTGCCGCGTTACCCTATGCATGCGACCGGTGGCTATTGAAAGACGAATTACTCGGTTGGCTGAGCGCCGAGAAAATTGTTGTCAGCAACCGGTACACGGCTTCAAGCGCGGTATATCAGGCGGCAAAAATGCCCACCGAAAAGCAATACGCTTTTCTTGACTGGGTGTATAAACTGGAGCAGGAGGTCATAGGCCTCCCCAAAGAGGATTTGGTGCTATTTTTCCATGTGCCGGTATCTGTGTCACAGGAGCTTGTTGCCAAAAAAGAGAAGCGGGCATATCTCGGTGATAAGAAAAAAGACATATATGAGGAAAATATCGGCATCCAGGAATCGGTTGAACGGCTTTATCTCGCTCTCGCCTCAACCCGCAGCAATTGGCGGACGATTGAGTGCGTCGAAAACGGACTCATCAGGCCGCCGTCGGCGATACAAAAAGATATACTTGACGTGCTGCAGGCAAACGAGGTACTTTGATTACTAAAGCTTGCCCGCAAAGTGAACCCACATGAAGACAAAAACCCGTAAAGCGAAAGGACGTTTAACCGTTGTAGCGGGGCCGATGTTCAGCGGTAAAACGAGTAAGCTCGTCGCGATGGTTGAGGTATTTACCCGCATGGGGCATAAGGTTCTGACGGTAAAACCAAAACTCGATGACCGTTACGGAGGCAAAGAAGAAATTCACTCTCACGACAACAAAAAAACTCCTGCAATTGTCGTTGATGGGGAATCACCCGAATCAATTATCGCAAAAATAGTTGCCTCAGGCGCAGATAAAGTGATCTTTGATGAAGTGCAG
>CAYLQG010000067.1:0-8165 GCA_964385705.1 uncultured Gammaproteobacteria bacterium | reverse complement strand
ATATATTAACACGGCACAGTTTGAAACAAGCTATTTTTGATTGATAAACCTTGGATTTTCTCCATATCAAACGAGCATACGTTGTGCCAAATTGTTCGAAGGTCTCTCACCTGGCCTGCCGATGATATAATATGTTATGAGCTTGATTGGGGATTCTTTTAACTTCTTACATCCCATTAAACAGTTCAAGGCTAAATTGATCCTTGCCCCGTTTGTTTTTATTGCCATAATAATCGTTCTGATTATTCAACTGGCGCTTAACCATTTTGGCGCTAAATAGTACACCTTAACATAGTTTACTAGCCCTCCCATCACAGCTTTCCCCTTGAAGCAGAATAAATATCAGACAATTTCTAAAACGCGGGAACACCGATATTTGAATTTCCACCCTTATCGCGATAAAATGGCGTCCGTGCAAGCCAAATCTGAAATCAACCATCAAATTCTTCTCCCGTATTCCGAGGCTGAGGGCCGGATGATCGGTATTCAGGCACTCAAAACGGCGTATACACAGTGGTCGGACGCTCGATGTAGGCGTCCGGCATTTGTCGGGATGAATATAGAATACCGCGACCGGTGGGGAGCCGTAGGCTTCCGCATTGCAAATCTTTTGCTAGATGAAAAGAAAACCGATGAAGTAGAACACATGCTTGGCCTGTTTATAGATGACGGGAGTATGAATAATACCCGTGACCGCGCGCTCGCCCTCTACGGCAATCATATGCTTCAGGAGAAAGGTATTATATTTGTCGCTCCGCTTATCATTATGATAACGTCATATCAAATCAGAGAACTGTTTCTCAACCGTTGCCTCCTGTATGCCGCAACGACCCCTTGGGGGGAACACGAAACACAGATGATCTGGTCGATGTTGCAGGAACATGTGGAGAATATGGAATCACCCGGATGGGGAAAAGACCGCGAAACAGAACGGCACCCCCAGTATGATTTTGAAAGAGGAAAAAATCATCCGGCTCTTTCCTCCCTCGCATCTCCTCAAACCTGTGAAGATCTTGAAGAACTCAATACTTCCCTGATGGGTGAAAATGATGTGCTGACCAAACTGGAACTCATGACCTCGCTTACCGAGCACCTCTTAACCCACAATAATACGACCGACACCGATGTTATCATGCACATCAAAGCCGAACTGAATGCGCTCGCTGCCAAAAGCGATCTCGGAGGTGAAATTCTCTCCATGAGAAAGGGGGAGATTCCTGACGACTCCGTGTACTCATGGATCAATATCCTTCACGAGGCGCATCGGCTCACAAAAATCGGCGTTATCGCAACGTCTGGTTCTTCCGTAATCCCCGACAATATGAATGAGCTCCTTAGCGGGGAAAAAATCTGGGATGTCGTGGCAAAAAAGTATCCGTTTTCCGCGGTATTGGCGCAGATGCTAAAAAACCACATTTCGGGAATCCCCATCGAACAGCACAATCTAGAACAGGGTCTTATCGCGTACGGTATCGGAGACGGGCAAACGTACGATATGATCACCGCTATCCTAACGGGCGCTATCCCAAAGGCCGAGATGAGTGACGAACAATGGACAGCAACCGCCTCACGGCTGGTTAGCTATATCGAAGGAGTACATCATTTCACTCAATACGACAAAACGTATATGGATATCGAAGAATCAGGACAACAACTCATTCTCGCACGAATTACTCGGCTAACCGCACTTTGTAACGCAATCGGAGCGCTCCCGCCCGATGCCAGAAACCGCGCACTTCTCTCTTTTTACCGCTTTGGACCGGACAAAACCAGAGAGATCTCAACGTATTCTTTTGAATGGCGCGCTGCCGATATTCACACAGTCTTAATGGATTTAGAGTCGCTCCCAACCGAGTCCGTCGGAGCATATCTCAAATACCAGAAACATACCGCGCATCAATAACATAACGATTAGTTAAATGAACCGCCATAGGAAATTAGAAAAAATCAAGGCCCCGCCGTATAATAACGGTAATGAGTGATCGCATATATTCACAAATTAATAAAATTTCCGAGACTCCGTAAAGACACAATCTATATTGGAACAATCCATGAAAACGAAAATCGTTTTACTACTCATTCTTCTCCTTGCCTTGGTGCTGCGGACGATTAGGATATCATCCGTCCCGTTAGGGATCCGGAATGACGAGGCGTATATTTTTGTAAACGGCTATACGATAAGCCAAACAGGACAGGATATTTATAAGACCCCTTTCCCACTTGTTTTCCGCCCGCATAGCGGGATTACCACAACTCCGGTGCCGATTTATCTTGATGCATTCATGTTCAAACTATTTGGATATTCGATAGGCACGGCAAAACTGCCGACCATACTATTCAGTCTGTTGGGAATTTACGTCACATTTTTATTTATCAGGGAATTATTGAAAGATGAACGTGTTGCACTTGCCGCTTCATTTGTTCTGGCTGTTTCTCCGTGGTACGTATACGTCTCGAGGACCGGATTTGAAGCGGTCATCGCATATACAGCGGTCATGGCCGGATTTTATTTCCTCCTATTATCTATAAAGAAAGGCGTGAGCCCATGGCCGTCAATTTTATGTTTTATCATCGCTTCGTTTTCCTATAAAGCGACCGATGTCGTACTCGTCGGCGGCACATTTGTTTTCGGGATTTTTGCATATATTTTGAATAAAAACAGAAAGATAAGCGTTCTGGTTTTTATCGCGACAACCATACTTGTCCTATTCGTCGGGTGGCTTCATATAAATGTCTATAAAGACACATACAGCACCGGCATCTTATATGAACAAGCCAAAACGGTCGTCGACACGGTAAACGCCGAGAGGCAGCAGTCAGATGCACCGTTTTGGCTGCAGCAAGTCATGAGTAATAAGGTCACCGTACAGGCACAGGCGATTGAAAACTATTACCTGAACTTTTTTTCTCTCAAAGGTTTATTTCTTCCGAAGGGATCCCAGGACGACTCCTATTCACTTGGCATCAGTGGGCTCGCTTATTTTTTTGAATTATTCGTTATCCCCTTTGGGATCTATACACTGCTTCGTAAATCGAAAATAACGGGTGGATTGATGCTATCTCTTTTGGCAATAGCACCGCTCCCTGCTGTGATATCGTCACCGATTTATCCGCTCCGATGCCTCTTGGGTGTTTATATTCTGGCAATATTTTCAGGGACAGGTTTCGTGGGTATTTGGGATTTGGTGCGCCGGCGCCATATGCTGTCAAAGATTGTCCTCATGGGAATCGGTGTCATATACATTTATTCAATCAGCATTTTTCTGTATCAGTATTTTTATCGATTACCGAATCTCGGCTATGATGTATGGCAAACCTATGATATGGATGCGTATACATACGTAGGTAAAAAAGCGCCGAATGCCGGAAAGGTAACGGTTGTCGGCGTCGGGGAAAACGAATTCTTGCAATACGCATTCTGGAATCATCTGAACGCCCGTGACGTACAAAACACGATTGCATCAGGATCGAACGGGACGATGACATACCGGAATATTCAGTTTATCGCAACATGTCCCGATTATTCGGATAAACGGTTCCCCAAATTACAACCAACGGATATCGTCATCGCGCGGGACGGTTGTTACCCGGCCCACAAACCGAAAGAGCAGATTGTTTACCCGAGAGCGCTGAAGGTGTATTGGAATATATTTACATATCCCCCGGAATTCTATACGAAACCAGCTGACACAAATGTAAACTGAGCACACTTTTTACAATGATCCGTACATTTTTACCATAACAAGCATGAAGGTAAATCAAATGACTAGGTATCCCTTTTCAACGCAGATACTTAATGCTATTGAACGAAACTATTGGATTATTTCCCGGAAAATTGTAGGACTCACGAACTACAAAATCTATCACGATGATCCGCTGCATGAATTTCCCGCACAACCGTTTCCGAAGTTTATAAGGTCAGCAAAAACAAAATTAAAACAACAACACGGCACCTGGTTTCTTGATATGAAGGTCCGAGATGAGACGCGAAGGACCTACGCATTTTTGGAAAAACCGTTTGATCCCGCCAAACCCACGATCATCTTCCACCACGGAGCCGGGATGATTAATTACCGGAATATATTATGGCTCTATTTTTTCCGCGGAGTGCTCACGAAATATAACCTCATCTCGATCAAAGCCCAGGCCCATGAGTCAACGATGACATTTGCCAAGAACGGATTTAATACACTTACACACCAGACGGCGACATTCGCCGGATCGGTGCTTATGGTTGAAGCGCTGGTGAGATGGCTCAAAACTCAGAGGTCAATGCCAATCGTCGTAGGTGCATCGATGGGCGGGATTGTTGCAACCTGGCACTGGCTGTTATTTGATACAGCGGCATGTTACTTCCCCATCACGGCCTATCCGAACGTAACGGAAATATTTCTTGGTGACGGATACAATGGCGCAACTGACCATCGGCGTGACCGTCAGCGATTATCCGCGTATACAAAGGCGTTTGTTGCCCAGGCGAAGAACCCAAAATCATCTAAAGGCAATGTGTTTCCCGTTCTCGGAAAAAATGACACGATTGTTCCCTACCCATCCGCACAAAAATTTTGGAAGGGATATGACGTTCTCACCTTCCCGAACGGACACATGACAACGGCCCTACATTATAATAAGATAACCGCATACATCGCATCAAAGTTGCCATGAATGTAAAAAAAGTAATCACACAGTTAGCGGAAAAGTTTCCGGACAGAACAATTCTGAAAAATCAGGAAGAACGGCCGACCGAAATAATCTGCGAAACCGAACCGACCCGCGATCATTCGGATTTTAGCGTCGCGATCGCGATTATCGATCAGTCAATTGCGCACGTTCACAAAAAATCAACGGAAGAATATGAAGTGCTTAAAGGAGAATTAACCCTCACCATAAACGGCATTCGGCACGCATTAACGGAGGGAATGTCGTACACGATTCATCCGGGCGAAATTCACTCGGCTTCGGGCAGGGAAACGTGGGTAAAAACAACGAGCACTCCCGGCTGGACTCCCCAGGACCATATTCTTATCCCTAAAGAATAGATAAAAATATAAGTGTCACCCAATGGACAGTGCCCAGAGGTTGAACGCAGGCAAAAACGATCCACGCGATGTAAGCGGCGACACGTCGCGGGTCATGTTTTTTTGAAATCCCGTAAAGAACGGAAAGCATCCATCCGATAAAGACAAAAAGCCCGATGCTCCCCGACCAGAGCGCTACGTCAAGGAATATATTGTGTGACCGGTCAATCATAAAACCCACAAGATTCACGTGCTCCAGTTTCATTGCATTATCATAAATCACCTCTTCCGTTTCAGCGCCGTATCCAAGCACCGGCCGCTTGAGGAATTCTCCCAATCCCACGCGCCAAAACAGGAGACGGTTCTCATAAACAGACGGGGGTCGGGACTGTGTGATGGCGCGATATTGCATAAAACCGGCGCCGACGATCGCCGCGGACACGAGAACCATACCCACGATGGCAAAAAGATGTTTGCCCATACGATGAAGAGATCTGATACCCAATCCAAACGTTAGGATCACGGCACAAACGAGCGCAGTCCGCGATTCCGTCGCCACAATTGCTACCCCAGTTACAACGTAGAAAATCAACCGCATCCACGCGGGTAGGCGCGGCCAAAGAAGAATCCACAATAACCCGACGGCCAGATAGCCGCCGAGCGCATTGGGTTCGCCGATTGTTCCAAGCGGCCGCACGGACCATGCAAGGATTTTCTGTTCTATGGTAAGTACACTTTCCATGAGTACACCAAAACCAAGGAGCGACAATAACAACTCGCGGTGTTTCAAGGAGAACTGTCGTACCGTTTCCAGGATTAACAACAGCGTAAAGAAAAATAGGAGTCCCTGATGCCGGTAGCTGCCTCCTATGAAGGAATCAACCGGATGAATGCCGATGAGACTCGCTATCGCTACAATTCCCATCCAACCCAAAAGCCATTCACCGCTCTTCGACAATCTGAGCGGGTGCAGGCGGACGAGACGGATAAACCAATACAGTGTGAGGAAAAATCCGGAAGCCCACAACCATACGACTTTTGTGCCCTCATATGCTCCGTAGAGCATGACAAAAGGCAACACGGATAACCAATATACGAAAAACTGTGCAGGCATCTACTAAAAGTATACGGACTTTTCATCAATACCGCTACTCATTCATAATGTTATTCATAGTTTAATAAATAATGTTATTTATCTTACACATTTAGTTGTTGACGATTAACATCTATGACGATACGATGATAGTGTGAATTTATATCAATCGAGGACGAGCTTCGTTATGACTCAGCGGAATTATCTTTTCCGCGTGCTAATCGGCCTCGTTCTCCTTTTTCTCCTGCCCTTATTCATTTGGGCTGTCCTAACGCAACGGATTGAGCTCCGTAAACGCGCGGCTTCCGCAGAACCCGTCATTTGCTGGACCAGGGTTTACGAGCAAAATAATACTCCCTATTGGCCGAACAGTTGTGCGGGTGGCGCCGACCCTAATTCAGGCGTATGTGCGCCTGTCGTCAGACAATTATCCATAACCGAAATGCCCGGATATGCAAAATGGAAAGCGGAAGGAAGAAAAGCTATTTATGGCTGCACTGCACCCATTAACTGGCAGACACAATATGCAAGGCTTCAGGCAAGCAGCATCTTCATCGTGTCAAACGGCACATCATTCACTGCAAACGGAGCAACCGATCTGGCTTTACATTCAAATCCGCCGGATGCCGATCCAAACTATATGACGCTTGAGGCAACATGGACGCAAAACGGGTTCAACATGGGAATGAATATTTATTTTGCAGCAGAAACGGCAACACCCTCAGCCGGATCAAAAGTAGGTCCACCTCGGGAATGGCGCGTCACGGAAATCAGAACGTCTGATAGTCAATCCGGCAGCGATTGGATTTATTATAAAAATCCGGGCATTCCTCCCGTGAATATTGGTTCAGCCTTTACCACTGCGGGTCTTAGCATGACTTCAACGGACGGCGGCACAGGAGAAATACGATTCACTGATCTCCGACTCCAGGCATTCCTCAATGAAACACCCGCAAAACCGGGTTGTTATTATCAACAAGTCGAATGTGTTAAAGCGCCGTGCAATCCGGTTCTCGTATGTCCGTCACCAGCTCCGGGCACAACCACATGTACAGGTTCAAACGACGGGGCGTCATGCAGTACATGTGTCAGCAGCCTTCCTAAGCCTAGTGGAGCAGGAGTCGATTCCTGCAGATTGACACCGGGCACCTGTCAACAGGGCGCATGTGTTCTTAACCCAAGTCAATGCACACCGCTCCCAACATGTTACTCACAAGGAACGGTTGGACCTGACGGATTACGATCGTATTGCGATTTTCAACGGGCACCAAATGTCACCTATTGTCCACCGACTGTGCCCACCCCCACACCAATTGCATGTCTCGATGTTGCACAGACACTCGCGAGCGTTGCTCCGCTTAAAGTCGGCTCGAGCGTTTCCTTAAATTGGGGTGGCCTCAATGAAAAATGGTTCCAGGATAAAAATAGTCAGTGGTATTACATCTTCACGCCCACTGAATGGCTTATATGGGCAAGCCAAAATGGAATATCAAACGCGAAAAGTCAAACATCAACGTACGCTGTCATGAAGTGGAATAGCGAAACCGGCCTAAAGATAAACAGCGGCGCCACCGGATCGGATACACGCGTTACCATGACAACAAAGAGCTGCTATGACGCGATCGTGCCGTCGTATGTTTTCCCGTCAACTGCACATAACTGGTGTCCGGGCCCGAACGGCTCAACGTGCCAATACGACGGCTGCAATACATGTACTGAAAACGGTGCTTGCACAGCGTCGAAGGCGTGCATGAAAACGGGTATCTGTACGAACAATCTCTGCCAATCTGCACCAATACCGAGCCCTACGCCCCACAACTGGTGTGCGGGACCGGATGGTTCAAAATGTCAATACGACTGCAATACGTGTAACGGACGCGGAGGGTGTACTAAGATGGGGTGCCCTAATCAAACAGGCACCTGTACGAACAATCTCTGCCAACTCCCTCCCACCCCGACCCCAACGCCGCATAACTGGTGCACGGGACCGGATGGTACGTCCTGCACATACACAGCGTGCACTCCCTGTAACGGCGCGTCATGTTCAAACGCCT
>CAYLQG010000066.1:0-8182 GCA_964385705.1 uncultured Gammaproteobacteria bacterium | reverse complement strand
ATATGCCTGGGGGTTGTCGGTGATAAGCGCGTCGGATGCCGCACTGTTTACCTATATCGATCCGGTCGTCGGAAGCAGTCTGAGCTTTTTTGTCCTCCATGAACCGATCACCAGTTATTTTGTGTTGGGTACGCTCCTTATTTTCGGGGGCATCTTTGTGACGGAGGGGCGCATCAACTACCACCCATTCCATAAATTCCGCCCCCCAAGAACGGAACCAATTCCTGAGCCAGCTATTGCACCAATCTCGGTTGATCCTGAACCAAGTCACCCTCAGAAAAAAACACATGAGGTGGTAGCTTCCCTTTTTGCGTCTCAGGGTAAGCTGGACAGTGATAAGGCTAAATGATATAATAATTCTCTTATGCCAGGAAGTAGAGTTTCGACACGCTTTCATTTTTTGCGCGTCGTACGGAAGCATTTGGCATAGGGAAATGTTTAATTTACGAAAGGACTTGTGAGGTTTCAAAAGCGTAAAACGCAAAAGTCGAAACTTCACTTCTTGGTATGAAAGCGGCAATTCATCCACAATGGTATAACGACGCAAAAGTCATCTGTGCCTGCGGTAATACCTTCACGGTCGGCGCGACAAAGGCGGAGCTTCGTGTGGAAATTTGCTCAAAATGCCATCCCTTTTACACCGGCGAGATGAAATTCGTCGATACGTTGGGACGGGTCGAAAAGTTCAAACAAAAACAGAAAGCGGCACTCGTCACATCGGCTCAGCTTGCCGATAAAAAGAAAAAGAAAGAAGAGCACGTGCGGGCTCTTCGTAACCAGAAATCCCTCAAAGAGATGTTAATGGGACTTAAATAATAATCCAATAATCCAATTCTCAAATAATCCAATATCCAAATGAATACAGATGTAGCAATTTTGGAATTTCGTCCGGGTCCCGGTGGTGAGGAAGCCCGCATTTGGGCCAATGACCTCATGCGAATGTACACGCGCTATGCGAGTATTTTAGGCTGGAAAACAGAGCAGCTGAGCGATACAGCCATCCGGATTAAAGGCCCGGAAGCGTTCACTAAACTGCAATATGAGGCTGGCACCCACAGGGTGCAGCGGGTGCCTTCTACTGAGCGTCAGGGGCGCATCCACACCTCAACGGCCACAGTTGCCGTACTCCCCGAAATTCCTGAGGCAGAGGTCTATATACGGCCTGAGGATATCATCTGGGAATTCTATAGAAGCGGCGGCAAAGGCGGCCAAAACGTCAATAAAGTTAGCTCAGCTGCACGGATCCGCCACAAAGCCACAGGAATCGTCGTTTCGTGCCAGACGGAACGTGACCAGTATCAGAACCGACAGATGGCGCTTTCGATGCTCCGCGCGAAACTCTGGGAGCTCAATGAACTCAAAGCGGCTGCAGCCCTTGGAGCGGCGCGAAGCATCATCGGACGCGGCATGCGGGCAGAAAAGATACGGACCTATAACTTCCCTCAGAACCGGGTAACCGACCACCGCATCAACAAATCGTGGCATAATCTTGAAGACATCATTGAGGGGAAAATGCAAAAGATCACGGAAACACTTGCCTCTACGCTTACCGTATGACCCCAAGAGGCGAACAAGCCCCTATAACGTCCGCACAGGCAGCTTTTTGGGAAGGTCAATATGAGGAAAATAGGCTGAAGATCTTCAATTATCTGAACCGTCGGGTTTCCGTGGAAGATGCTGAAAATTTGACAAATGAGACGTTTACACGGGTCATGACCATGCCTTTTGAGAGAATTCAGACAAACATACAAAATGAGCCGACATATCCGATACGCCTTCTCTATATCGTCGCGCATAATCTGGCTATCGATCACCACCGCAATTCGGAGAACCGTCTGCGTTTGCCGATGGACGATTTATTCGATCAAATGGACCAGAGACAACCATCTCCTGAGGAAATTATCCAAAAAAGGGAAGATATGCAAAAACTGAATAATGCCCTTCAACATCTAACCCACGAACAACAGCGCGTTTTCCTTCTCTTTAAACGGGACGGATTCTCTCAAGAAGAAATCGCCGAAAGGATCGGTAAAAAAACCGGCGCCGTAAAAGCTATTTATATGCGGGCCAAAAATTCATTAAAACGCAAAGTGAATTCAGAAGAATCTTAAAATAAGGATTCCCGCCGGAGTTTATCCCGCACAAAGATGCGGGACGGGAATGACAAGAAACTATTGGTCTGCCTGATTCCCCAATACAAGTTTAACCGTTACCGTTTTTCCGTCACGGTCAAGTGTGATATTGAGCGTATCCCCTACTTTTTTATCCGATATGAGCGTCGATAATTCCGCGTTATCGCCGGAAAGCCGCGTGCCGTTAATATTGGTGATGATATCCTGCGCCTGTATCCCGGCTTTATCGGCGGGCGAACCCTGGATGACATCCATGACATATGCGCCCTCAGGCACGTCATTGAGTATGGCAACATCCTTGGTAACGGTTTTGTACCGGACGCCTAAGTATGGCCGGTTAAACTGGCCTGTTTGGTTAAAGTTGGTGATTGCATCCCGTATGACATTGATAGGAAGGGCAAATCCGATATTCTGACCCTCCTGGGAAACCGCCGTATTGACGCCGACGACCTGTCCGCTGCTGTTTAAAAGCGGCCCTCCCGAATTGCCCGGATTTATTGCGGCACTCGTCTGGATAACGTTATCAAGTTTCTCTGCCGCGCCTTCAAGCGGACTTCCGGCTGTGATACCGCGGCCGATACCCGAGACGACGCCGGTTGTTACGGTATTACGAAATTCGCCAAGGGCAGTGCCGATGGCGATGGCGAGTTGGCCCACCTGGATTTTGCTTGAATACCCCATCTCAACGACGGGTAAATTCGACGCATTAATTTTTAGGATAGCAAGATCGTTGGCCGGATCACGGTAAATTTTTGTGACATCATAGGTTTTGTTGTCCTTTGTGATAACGCGGTATTTGGATTCCGTATCGGCAACGACGTGCTTATTCGTCACGATGAGGCCGTCAGACGAGACCACGAAGCCGCTTCCGATATCCTGTTCGGAATTCTGTGTCGGACTGGGGGTGGGTGTCTGATCAAGCGGCATGAGTTGGCTAAACGGATCAAACTGAAATAAATCACCAAGACTACTGTTAGCTGACTGCGTGATGCCGACGGTAACGACGGCGGGAGAAACTTTATTGACGACATTGATAACGACCGATTCTTCGCTCACGACCCGGACATTCTGGGGTTCCGGAATCTGACTTTGCGTCTTCGTCGTAGCGGGTATGCGGAGCATGCGGCCGACAAAATCCCAATTCAATCCAAAAATACCTGAACTTACCAACCCGCCGACCGCGAGGATAATGATCGCAACGAGAAGTAGAGAGCGTTTAAGATTCGGTGAATCTATAGCCATATGATGCCTCCTTTACAACATGACTATGTGAGACTTATTTAAATAATACCTCAATCGCTTTACCGAGTTGTGCGTCCGATGTCGCAGTGACCAAGTCGGACGATACGATAACATTAGGCGTTATGCCGATCTTATTTATCCAGCTGCCGCTCGGGAGGAGCCACTTACCCGTCGTGATATGAAGTCCCGATCCGTCCGGCAGATCTTCCGGCGTTTGCACAGAGCCTTTTCCGAATGAAACTTCCCCGACGAGTGTCGCCCGCTTATGATCTTTGAGTGCACCTGAGACAATTTCAGCAGCCGACGCGCTACCCTTATTGATGAGAACGACCATCGGAATCGTAAGGAGCTCGCCTTTGTGGTCGACCGGATAATCCTGCTTTGTGCCGTCGCTGTTAACCTGAGATACAACGGTGCCCGATGCGACAAACTCACTTGCGATATGGACTGCGCTTTCAAGATAGCCGCCTGGGTTATTCCGGAGGTCAAATACCAACCCTTTGATCGTTGAGTCTGATGCGTACGCCGAAGCGACCTGGGAAACTGCCGCCGCCATCTCGTCATTCGTGTGATCGCCGAACTGCGATAATTTGATGTAGGCGACTTTGCCTGATTTCCCTGCCAAAACAGTCTGGGAGGGCGTCCCTGCAATCTCCGGTATATCGGAAAGTTGTTTAATCCATGTGTCAACCGTTGAGACGGTGATCGTATCGCGGACAATAGCGATGTCGATGGGCTTCGTATCGGATTGGTGCAGAATCTGAAGTTTCACCGTCGTCCCCTTGGGGCCGCGGATCTTCAGTACCGCCTGAGCGACAGTCCAACCCGCGGTTGAGACGCCGTCAACTTTCAAAATATAATCACCGGGGCGGATGCCCGCTTTCTCCGCGGGATTACCTTTAAGCGGCGTCTGGACGATGACGTTGCCGTCTTTCATATCAAGCTGCGCACCGATCCCGTCAAATTGTCCGCTTAAATTATCTTTGAAATCCGTGTTGTCGTGAGGGGGGAGGAAAAGTGTATACGGGTCGCCGATAGCGTTCACCATACCGCTTATCGCGCCGTACACCATTTTCTGTACATTCAGATCCGCTTTATCGATATAGGAACTTTGGAGCCTCTGCCAGACATCCCAGAAGAGTGAAAAATCGACGTTGGTGCCTGCTGGTTGCTCTTGGTTAACAACGACCCGTTTATCGGAACTTATACCAACCGTCGTCCCATGAATGCCCAGATTATACCCAATTCCCACTGACAACAGACATAGTGCGGCAATGATGATGTACGATCGGATTTTTGAAACAGCAACCGGTTTCATAAGGGTATACCACCCATACTACCAAGAACAATAAGACCGCGTAAATGGGGAAAAATAATTACGCTCTCACAATAAACGGCAAAAATGCTACGTGCCGTGCATACTTGATCGCAAGCTGCAATGATCTCTGATGCTTACTGCAAATACCGGTGCGGCTTCGTCCCAAAATTTTACCCCGCTCCGTCAGATACTTTGACAAAAGCATGGTATCTTTATAATCGGGTTCAATTTTATTATTGCAAAAATGGCAATTTTTGGCAACCGGTCTCAATTTTTTGGTAAATCTGCTTGATCTCATAAAAATACTCCTTTAAAATGGGATATCGTCCGGATTAACTTCTTCGGGCGCTCCTCTTGTTTCTGTTTTCGCTGCCTGTTTCGTATCCTCTTGTTTTTTCGCTGCCGGTTTTACCGGTGTCTGCACCGCTGCCGATATTGGGGTCGCTGGCTGCGATTCATGATATTCCGTCCCTGCTTCCCCGCCTGCTTCTCCGGTCACCGGACGCCGTGAATCAAGGATGATCATATCTTCGATAACGACTTCCGTTGTCGAACGCTGACTTCCGTCCTGTGCCGTCCAACTGTTGGTTCTCAACCTGCCCTCGACATAAATCTTTCGGCCCTTGGCCAAAAGCTGGCTGCAGAGCTCTGCAAGCTTATTCCATGCAACGACGCGGTGAAATTCCGTTTCCTCTTTCTTTTCCCCTGATTCTGTCGTCCACGTCCTGTTGGTCGCGAGGCCTATTGTACAAACTGCTGCCCCTGTCGGTGTATATCGCAATTCCGGATCCCGTGTCAAATTCCCAATGAGTTGTACTTTATTCAGGCTTCTCGATGACATATTATTTTTTCACAGTGAGCAGGAACCGCAGAACCTCCGCTCCCAATTGTACTCTTTTCTCTATATCGTGGACAATAATATTGCCGGTCAGGTTGGATAAAACGTAAATCCCCTCTGTTTTCTTTTGGATCGGGTACGCAAGCGTTCGTTTGCCCATGAACGTTACGTCAACAACCGTAACACCATCCCCGACGAGTTTCTGTATAAGTTCCTTGGCGTTTTTCTCCGTCACATCGACGTCAGAGCGAAATACCGTCATAAGTTCATATTTCCGTGTCATAAGGCTCTCATAATACCATGGATGGGGTGCTGAGGCAAGAGATGCTTGGAGCCGTTACTCCTGGGGCCCTACCCCGCAGGCAGCCATAAAATCCGACGGAACACGAATGATGCCCTCTGGGGATTTCACGGTTTTTTGACCGGGATGTAATGAAATTTCTATGGCGTTTAAATCCTGAGGCGGAGCATAGAAACCGGACACGACCAAAGGTTCACGGCTCTCCGGATCGGCCTGGATCGTGTAGAAGCACCCGGGTGAAAGAATGAGTTCTGAAACATTCGTACTATCAAATGGATAGACCTGCGTTTTGCCCTCTTCCGGATCGCCGATAATGAGATTCCCCCGTCCCCGATGGACATCAAGAATTTTAGAACCTCCGCGCTTGGTCCAATACGCAAGCTCCGTCCGGTCGCCTGGCAGTAATAATGCTATCGCCCTCTCCGCCTGTATGACATTTTTTGTGTCACAATAGTTTATCTTGTAAAACATGTAGTACGCTCCGGATTCAGTTACGAGTTGTTCTATCGAGCCGGTTTCATCAAACATCCCAAAAGACGGGATTAACGTAAGATCGGACTGTGCGTCCCTGAAGAGACTAATATGATTTTGGCGGGCAAATTCCAAAACAGGCTTTTCTATATACGCCATGGTAGCCTGATTATATCAAAGTATATCAACTTGATCGAATAAATGTGATTTATCGCGTCATGTTCCTATTTTTAACCCCGCCAAATCCCATCCGTGATGATATATTCTATTCCTTCAAATGAAGCAACATCTTATGATTATGCCTGGGTATCAGAAGTCTGAACTTTTTGTTGTTTAGATATAATACCGAATGCCTCACGCAAATTAAGAGGCTCATCAATCTGAATAAATTCATGGACTAAATTATCAATATGAATGACCGGTAACTGTTCAACTTCCCCGCCGAGTATTTCCATAGTTCCATAACTGTCTGTAACTCCTTCTTTACCGTCTATAGTAATCCACCCACGGTGCTGACCGTCGCTATTATCTGAAATATCAAGGTATTTGAACTTTCCGTCATTTGAAAAATAGAAATATATATACAGCGAATTCGCTTCCCTATACCGCTCAAGACCGATTCGAAACGTTGAAACTAACGGTTCTTTTCTTAAAAATCTACCTTCTTTTGTAACCTGGTAACTATCAGCCATAGCTATTGCAAATCGTAAAGAATTGTCACCTTCGCCACCATATAATTCCGCCACATGCCAATAAATTGGGGGGTTTAAAGATTTGGGATTATAATGTCGATCTATCTCAATATTCCGTAACATTTCTTCCAAATACTATTTTGGGAAATCTAGTCCCGGAATCACGGATAATATAGTTTCAAAATCAGCAGCACCAAGGAGCTCGTTCTGAGACAGTAACTTGTTCTTATATAGACTCGGAATAGGTGTGTCCGATACGCCTTCTACCATATTCTATCTATTCTATACTATGCTATTACGTTCCAATCTTAAATTCCACTACGTCGCCGTCCTGCATGACGTATGTTTTGCCCTCAAATCGTGCTTTGCCAGCCTCGCGCGCCTTTTTCCAACCTCCAAGCGTCACAAAATCATTGTAAGCGACAGTATCGGCCTTAATAAACTTCTTTTCAAAGTCGGTGTGGATGGTGCCTGCAGCCTCCGGTGCCTTCATCCCCTTCTCAATCGTCCATGCACGCGCTTCAATAGGTCCGCATGTGAGGAATGAGATAAGGCCAAGCTCTTCGTAGGCTTTTTTAATGAGTAAATCGAGGCCGGACGACTCGACGCCGAGGGACTTGAGGTATTCGGCCTGCTCAGCCGGCGCTAAGGCCGCCAACTCCGATTCGGTTTCAGCACAGATCCGCACCATGTCATTCCGAGCGAAGTCGAGGAATCTCTTTCCATCATCTTTGGGGATTTGAGATCCCTCCGCGTGTCCTTCGGACGTGGTCGGGGTGACACCATCAGTCAGCTGTTTTTCCGAAACGTTACCAATGTAAAGAATGGGTTTCATGGTCAGAAGTTGAAGCGGCTGAAGCAATGCGCGCTCTTCCGTATTGGTGACGACGTCGCGGGCAAGTTTCCCCTCATCCATGAGAGGTTTTATCCGTTTGACGAGTTCCCAGCGCTCCAAATCCTCTTTCGTCGCATTCCCTTTGGGCATCGATTGCTTGGCTAAGGTTTGCATGTCGGCCAAGATGAGCTCGGTTTCGACAGTCACGCGGTCGCGCGCGGCATCCGGGCTTCCGTCCACATGGACGATGTTGGGGTCTTCGAAAAACCGGAGAACCTCGCAGATAATGTTCACTTCGCGGATGTGGGAGAGAAATTTATTGCCAAGCCCCTGCCCTTCCGATGCGCCTTTCA
>CAYLQG010000065.1:0-8260 GCA_964385705.1 uncultured Gammaproteobacteria bacterium | reverse complement strand
AGAAAATTTGTGTGCCCTGTTTTTCTCCGTATGACGAGGCCGGCTTTTTCCAGTATCTTTATGTGTTTATAAATTGCGGGAAGAGATAATTTCCGCTGTTTTGCAAGTGCGCTTATAGCGTATGGTTGCAAACTGACCATGTGCACTATTTCCCTTCTATGTTTGCTCGCCAGTGCTTCAAATATATAATCCAGATGTTTCGGAGACGTCGTGTTTGTCATATATAGTTAACTAATTAGTTAACTATATAATAAACGTAATATTTTGTCAATTTCCAATTTCACGCCTCATCCTAGACCTCAAAGTCTTAAGCTAATCATCAGCTTGGGGTTATACGATACGATTCTTAACTTGAAAGGAGGTGAATACTATGGTTACTAAAAAACAAATACTCACAGCCGCCGCTTCCGTCGCTATTATTGGATCAGTTGTCGCAGCTCCCATGCCGGCATTTGCCGCGGGGAATGGCTGGATGGGAAGCAACTTTTTCACCAACTTTGTGAATTTTTTCTCACAAAAGTTTGGGCTCGACAAAACGCAGATCACTAACGCCATGACTGATTTTCATAAACAGCAAATGGCAAATACTACACCGCGTCCGACACCGACGCAACAACAGATGGATGCGCGGGAAAAGGCGAGACTTGATCCGCTCGTGACTTCCGGCAAAATAACGGCAGATCAGGAAACGGCGATCATCGCCGAGTTTGACGCCTTGCATGCAAAATATCCTTTTACACCGGGACAAACGCCGGACCAACGGAAAACGGAAGTGCAGAACATGCAAAACGACTGGAAAACGTGGGCTACTGCCAATAATATCGATCCGACTATCACCGGCCCGTTCGGGGGCATGATGGGAGGCCACGGAAGAGGGTTTGGAAGAGGAAATTGGGGTAAAACTACTCCAACTCCGACACCGACTCCGTAATTAAACAAGTTATCAACCAAAGCACCCTGACACGTCAGGGTGCTTTGAAACGTACTGATTAACAGGAGATACGCCGTTCCAGGTTACAGTTATTGTGATACCCAGCTCGCAGACGGGATTGGGCATCATTGGTACTATAAGCGCATGGCAGAAGCGAAAAATGGATACGGAAAAAGACCCCTTTGGCAATGGATAGTGATCTACGCAGTAATTGGTTTAGTTGTCTATGGAGCAGTGTATTATTTCTATAAGGCACAAAAAAGTGGATCGAACTATGGTTCAAATCAACAAGCAAGTCCCACGAGTGTAACTCCGGTAAATCCAAATTCCGTACAAATAGCAAATTCTACGTTCTCCCCTGCGACTTTGACCGTCAAAGTCGGAGATACAGTCACATGGACGAACCAAGACAGTATGGGTCACAGTGCAACCGCCGATGATAATAGCTTTGATACCGGCGTCTTAGATCAGGGAAAATCAGGGACTGTCACTTTTAGTAAGGCAGGTACATATACCTATCACTGTAAAATTCACTCAAGTATGCATGGCACGATTACTGTTCAATAAATATCTATGACCAACAAAAAAGTTGTTATCATTATCGGCGCACTTCTTCTTCTGGGGATTGTCGGATATGTTGCGTTCAATTCCGGTAAACTACAAAACGGAGAAACCAATCAACTGTCTCCCACTGCTGCCGTTACGTCTACACTTACACCCACGACAACAATGACGGTCACACCAACGGAGACGATAACGCCGACACAGACGTCAACACCCACATCGACACCAACATCAACTCCTAAATCTACTGCCACACCTACTCCAAGCAATAGTCCGATTCTAACGCCAACTTCGACACCGTAACGGACGAACTCAAGTATGGAGAATAACAGAAAAGAGCGGTCTTGGATATACTTCAAAAAATAGATGCGGATTCAATTAAAGATGCGGGTTGGACATATATCCGCTTTGTTGTTGATGTCGCGCGCGAACCCTTTTTAATTCTCGACCGGGATTTGCGGATCATATCAGGAAACGAGGCATTCTACCGGCTATTTTTAGTTACATCACAGGAAACTGAGCATAAATTGGTTTACGATTTGGGTAACGGACAGTGGAACAGCCCGCAGCTCCGGAGACTTCTCGAGGACATACTTCCGAAAAGCACATTTTTTAAGGATTTTGAAGTCGAGCATGAATTTCCGCTCATCGGGAGGAAAGTTATGATGGTGAATGCCCGAATCATGTTCGGAAAAGGAGAAGAAAAACCACTCATTATCATGGCAATGGAAGATGTATCAAAACATCGTTTGCTTGAAGAAAAACTGCAGGTATATGCAAAACAACTTGAGGTAAAAGTACTTGAACGCACCAACGAACTTGAGATCCGTATAAAGGAGTTAGAGACAATGAACGAGAGCATGGTAGACAGAGAACTGAGGATGGTAGATTTAAAAAAAGAAATGGAAGAATTAAAGAATAAAATGTTAGAGAAGAAATAGTCCACCTCGGAAGTACCTCTTTTACTCCACACCTTCCGAATCGCCCTCCCGGGACTGAGAATTATAGAGACATACGACAACATTGACGTATGCTCTTTTGAAATATTTTGTGGGATAAAATACAATTGGAATATATGAAAAATGAAACCACGCTACGAAACCAGGCGTTTGGAATGATTGTTGCCTTGGGCGTACAGTTTATTCTCGGCATGGCGGTGAACCTTTTCGTGACGTTCCCCGACTCGGGTGGTCCGGGTGTAATGTGGGAATTTGCCCGTCATCAGCCGCTGGTCATGGCGCACATCATGTTCGGTACAATTCTCTTGATCGGCGCTATTGCATTCGTCGTTGGAGCCACCCGCCGTCAATCAAAGACATGGAAATGGGTTTCGTGGGTCGGATTACTGTTTATTCTCCTGGCATGGGTGGGAGGAGAAGAATTTATTACGAGACAGCAGGGTATTTTTTCATTCAGTATGGCAATTGCGTTTATTCTCGCCATCCTTAGCTATTTATGGGGAGTATTCCGCGCAAACTTTTGAACAGATTCATCGACTCGTTCCCCCCAATGACATTGCATCTGATCTGACTATTATACAAGTCCGCGTAAAAACCACCGGACGCAAGGACCATGTGTCTCCCCTTCTCAATAATCGTCCCGTTGTTCATGGCGGGGATAAGGTCCGCGTCACGGATGGTCGAAGGAATCTTATTCGTCTTCCCCTCATGAATTTACTCATGGCTTCCCGGATTTCGTTCATCTGACTCTTTTCATATTGTGTATACTGACACCTGAAGGTAGAATATGCTTCATGTCAAAAACAGTTGAAATAAAACAGGAAGGGGCAGAGTCGATGGTGGGCCTGGAAATAGAAAGAAAGTTCTTACTCAGAGAATATCCAAGGGGTATTGAACAATTTCCGTTTTCCAAAGTGCGGCAGGGATATGTAGTATCCGGCAACGGGTTCCCCACTGTCCGTGTCCGTAGGGAACTTACCTCGGAAAGAAAAACGCGATGGTATGAAACGATAAAATCAAATAAACGCGATTCTGGTATTGTGCGTGATGAGGTGACGATACCGATAACACAGGGTCAATTTGAGGCTCTTTGGGAGATGACGGAGGGAAGGCGTGTGTATAAACGGAGATATTTTGTGCCTCTTGAACATTTCACCGGAGAAGAGTCACCATACATTGCTCATCTGGATATATATACCGGCCGACTCAAAGGATTGCTTACGGCTGAGATAGAATTTCTCACTCTTTTAGCTGCACGAATATTTATTCCGCCACAAGCATTCGGTAGTGATGTAACCCGGACAGGGCAGTATTCAAATTCCAGACTTGCGGTGAACGGGATGCCCGCAGGCTCCCCTCTTTTTTTCCCTTGAACAGCCACGATCCATGACTGTTACTCCACATCTTGGACAACCGCGTGGCCGCGGAATTGGCTGTTATATAAGTCCGCGTAGAATCCATGAGCGGCGAGAAGCGATGTATGTGTCCCCTTCTCGATGATCGTCCCGTGATTCATGACGAGAATGAGGTCCGCGTCACGGATGGTAGAAAGCCGGTGCGCAATGACGAATGACGTGCGGCCTTTCATGAGTTTGGCCATTGCTTCCTGGATAAGAAGCTCCGTCCGAGTATCAACGCTTGACGTGGCCTCATCGAGGATGAGGATCTCCGGATCAGCAAGTAGTGCACGGGCAATAGTAAGAAGCTGCTTCTGACCCTGTGAAATGTTGGTCGCATCTTCGTTTAACACCATTTTGTAACCCTCAGGAAGTGTGCGAATGAAGTGATCAGCATAGGCCTCTTTTGATGCTTCGACAATCTGTTCTTCCGTAGCGTCCTCGCGTCCGTACGCGATGTTATCCCGCAGTGTCCCGTGGAAAAGCCAGGTGTCCTGCAGCACCATACCGAACATACGCCGCAGATCAGCGCGTTTGATCTTGGTGATGTCAACGCCGTCAACCAATATTTTGCCACCATTAACTTCATAGAACCGCATGAGGAGGTTCACGAGTGTCGTCTTGCCGGCTCCTGTTGGTCCCACTATAGCGATCATATGTCCGGGTTCCACTTTGAAATTCATGTCCTCCATGAGGATTTTATCGGGACTGTAGCCAAAACGCACATGCTTAAACTCGACGGCACCTTTCGGATTTTTAATAACCTCCGGTTTTGCGATTTCTTTGACTTGTTCTTCCTCATCGAGAAGTTCAAACACACGCTCGGCTGAGGCTATTGCCGACTGGATGACGTTTGCGATATTGGCAAGCATCGTAATTGGCTGGGAAAACGAAGAAGAGTACTGGATGAACGCCTGCACGTCGCCGATTGAAATAGCGCCCTGTGTGGCCATTATGCCACCGACGACCGCAACGAGGACGTACCCGACGTTCCCAACAAAGCGCATAAGCGGCATGATGATACCGGAAACAAACTGCGCCTGCCAACCGGCCTGATACAGGCTATTGTTAAACTCATCAAACTGGGCTATCGCTTTCCCTTCATGGCCGAATGCTTTGACGATTTTATGCCCCGAATACATTTCCTCAACGTGACCGTTTAAGTCTCCCAGCGACTTCTGCTGTTTTCTGAAAAAATCCTGCGAACGCTTGGCAATACCGGTCACGACAAATATGCTAAGAGGAAGTGTTGCAAGAACAATAAGTGTCAACTGCCAGCTAATAGAGAGCATCATGATAAGAACCCCGACGAGGGATACGACAGACGTAATAAGCTGGGTCACACTCTGCTGGAGAGTGCTCCCAATATTATCCATATCGTTTACTGCACGGCTCAATATTTCGCCGTGAGTACGGCCGTCGAAGTATTTAAGCGGCAGCCGTGAAAGTTTTTCGTCCACTTCACGCCGTAGTTTATAAATAGTCCGCTGTGCGACTCCCGCCATCAGAAATTGTTGGATAAAAATAAATATCGAGCTCACGACGTAAAGCCCCAGTAGGATAAGAAGAACCCTTCCGATATAGCCGAATTCAATGCCGGGGACGGGAGCCAGATGCAGAGGAAGCGAGGGGTTAGCGAGTAATTGCTTCTGGATGAGCGAATTTTTGACCTGCACGATGAAGCTCGCGATCAAATCATTGAAAAGTTTAGTCGTCGCCAATCCCAGTATTTTGGGTCCCACGATGTTAAATATCGTGCCCATGATGGCTGCCGCAATGACGACCGTTAAGCGGACTTTTTCCGGCCGGAAATAGCCAAGCAATCGTTTGAGCGTTCCGCCGAAGTCTTTGGCCTTCTCAACAGGCCTGCCCATGGCTCCCCACCCCCCGCGGTTCATGGGGTTTGCCGATACTTCATCCCGTGGTTTATTTTTTGCTTTAGGATCCATGTGATTCTTCCTCAATTTCTGCAGTTGAAAGTTGACTCGTTACGATACCTTTATAAACATCACAGGTTTTCATGAGACTCTCATGTTTGCCGATCCCGACAATTTTTCCGTCATCCAGAACGATGATTTGATCAGCGTCTATGACCGTCGAGACCCGCTGGGCAACGATGATAACTGTTGAATCGCGCGTCTCGCCTTTGAGCGCCGCACGAAGTTTGGCATCGGTCTTAAAGTCGAGCGCGGAGAACGTATCGTCAAATACGTAAATTTCGGGCTTCCTAACTAATGCGCGGGCAATGGAAAGGCGCTGCATTTGACCGCCTGAGACATTGGTACCGCCCTGGGATATCTGCGACTCGAAGCCCTCCGGCATTTTTGAAATAAAGTCTGTAGCCTGAGCGACGTCTGCCGCATGTTTGATTTCTTTCTCGGTTGCATCCTCTTTGCCATATTTGATGTTGTTGTTTATGGTGCCCGAGAAAAGTATGGCTTTTTGTGGCACGAATCCGATTTTTGCACGCAGGCTGTGCTGCGTTATATCCCGCGTATCCTCGCCATCGACCAGAACTTTCCCTTTTTCCACATCATAAAAACGAGGGATTAAATTCACCATGGTCGACTTGCCGCTCCCGGTGCCACCGATGATTGCGGTGACCTCGCCGGGTGCGGCTTTAAACGTGATATCCGTGAGGGCCGGCTTCTCAGCGCCATGATAACTGAAGGTCACATGGTCAAACTCCACATATCCTTTTTGTTTTGAGGGGGATTTCTTTTTTTTCGGATCGTTGATCTCCTGTTCCAGTGCCATCACTTCATTGATACGGGTGGCTGATGCTTCAGCGCGAGGAATCATGACGAATGTGACAGCAACCATGAGAAGCGAAAAAAGGATCTGGAACGCGTATTGGAGGAAGGCAAACATAGCGCCAAGCTCCAGTTTGTCGGCAGCAACTCTGCGGCTTCCGAACCAGATGATGGCGACACTGGACACGTTGATCGTGAGCATCATGGCCGGCATCATGACAGCCATGAGCTCGTTTACTTTAATAGCAATATCAGTGACATCATGATTGGCGACGTCAAAACGCTCTTCCTCGTGCTTAATCCGGTTAAAGGCGCGCACAACCCGTACGCCCGTGAGGTTTTCATCCAGTATCAAATTTAACTTATCTAATTTGACCTGCATAACGCTAAAAAGCGGAATGGCTTTTATGAGAAGCACGCTGATAACTGTGATGAGAAACGGCATGATCGCAACCAATACCCACGCCAGACCTACGTCTTCGTGTAGGGCAAGAATGATACCGACCACGAGCGTAATCGGAGCCGTAATAAGGAGGTTGAAAATCATGACCATGACCTGCTGGATCTGGTTCGTGTCATTGGTCGTTCGGGTGATAAGCGAGGCAGTGCTGATGGTGTCGAATTCATGGAGCGAAAAGTTCTGGACTTTTTTGAAAATATCAGCCCTCATGAGGGTGCACATGCCTGTTGCGATCTGGGAGGAATAATAGGTGCCTATGACGGCACAAACCGTGCCTGCTATAGCCACGAGCGCCATAAAAATGCCCGTCCTCAAGATGAATGCTGTATCGAAGGTCGAAATGCCCTTGTTCACAATATCGGCCATGAGCGTGGGAAGGTAGAGGTTGGCGACCGACTGTCCGACAGCCATGAGAAAGACCAGTATCAATAGATATTTATAAGGTTTGAGGTATCGTAATTGTTTCAGCATGCTTCTATATTCTATTCTATATATGGGTTCTGTTTATATACACAGCCGCAGACATTGACATATGCCCGTAAATATATTATACTCTATAATAGTTAGATAATCAAACTATATGTCAAAGCCGGATAACACCAACGAGTTAATCGAAACGATATTTAAAGTCGGAAGACTCATGAAGAGCGAAATGTCCTATACGCACGACGTGACACATTTAAGTGTACTGCAAATTCAGACGCTCTTTTTTCTGAAACACGACAAAGATAAAAATATATCCATGACTGACATAGCCGGATATTTCCGCATCGAATTGCCCTCAGCCACAAGCCTCGTCAATAAGCTCATCACGCAGAAGCTTGTTGAACGTCATGCCGACAAAAACGACAGACGGCTCGTACTCATAGCGCTCACTCCGGAGGGGAAAACGATGTTGGAGCACGCAATGTGTGAGCGAAGGAAAAAACTTGAGAAGGTGCTCTCGTACTTATCGGAAAAGGAAAAATCGGACTTATCAAGTATCTTTAAAACACTGTATAATAAATTACAGAAGTAATCCCCGACTTCGCTCGGGATGATAAACCATCCACATGAAGAATAAAAAAATAATATTAATAGTTTGCATTATCGTATTGCTTGCCGCGGGTGGTATCATGCTCAGAAGCTCCTCCCCCTCTTCTCAGACGAAAGCGGCACCCACCACCACGACATCGGTACGGTTTGTCCAGTCCGTA
>CAYLQG010000064.1:0-8434 GCA_964385705.1 uncultured Gammaproteobacteria bacterium | reverse complement strand
AGTTTTTCATCCTTCGGTTTACTCCACACGAGGGCCATGTTGAGATTCTTGGCAATAAGATATTTTTTGGTAAGTGCGTTAATATCATCTTTCGTCACCGCATCAATTTTCCGATCGAAATCGTCAAGAGTGATAATCGACTCGCGGAATGTTTCCTGCCTCGCGTAAAATTCGCCCATGAACTCGGGATTTTCGCTGTTAAACGCGAGCATCGTTTTCAAACGTTTTTTTGCAACGGCAACCTCTGCATCCGTCACGCCGTCGCTCGCGGCTTTGGCGACCTCCGAAAGGATAGCTTTAATCGCTTCCTCGACTTTCGTAGTTGCAACTCCGGCGTAGATCGACCAATATCCGACATCCGCCCAATTGTCGCTGCTACTTCGCACATGATAGCAAAGCCCGCGTTTCTCACGAACCTCGCGGAAAAGCCGGGAGGTAAATGAGACACCCATGATGAGATTGAATAAGTTCCATGCGAACCGATCATCATTCCCCCGCCTGAACGTCCGGAGCCCCAGCAAAAGATGCGCCTGTTGTGCTTCTTTTTTGGTGGCAATGACCATTTTCGGGCCATCCTGTGAATCATTGGTAATTTTCCCGAAGTCATGATCGGGCTTCCCCTTCAGACCGCCGAACCATTCCTCAATTTTCCCGACAACCAACGCTTTATCCTTAATTGCACCGGCGATCGATACGACCATCTGAGGCGGCCGGTACCACGCGTCGTGATACTCCCGAAGCGTACTTGATGCGATGGATTTGAGGGATGCCACCTCGCCGATAATCCGCATTCCGAGGGAGATCGATGGGTACATGAGATCCTGGTAAATTTCCCCGACTTTTGATGAGGGTTCATCGTCTGACCGCTTCATTTCCTCGAGAATTACATCGCGTTCTTTTTCGACATACGTCTCTTCAAGCCGCGGATGGAGCGCCATCTCGGTGTTAATATCCAGGGCCAATTCCCAATCGCTTGCGATAACTTTATTGTGATAACTCGTGATATCGATATCCGTATACGCATTTTGGAGTCCACCCGCGCGCTCGATCACGTAGATGTCTTCACTTTTCGGATACTTCGCTGTCCCTTTGAAGACCATGTGTTCAAGAAAATGGGTGATGCCGTTATTCTCTTTTGTTTCATACCGGCTCCCGACGGCGACCATGACGCTCGTTGCGACGCTGTTGACACCGGCCATGGGGACGAGAATCAAGCGGACGCCATTGGCAAGTGTGGTTTTTTCATACGCGGAATTCATATACCCTATCCTATCAAAAGCGGGCGTCATTTGATAGGAGATGATTACTGTGGATTAGCCCACAACCATCTGGATTGGATGAGCCGGCTGCCACTGGGTCAAATCCATGGTAAGTTCTAAAATATCAGGATCGCGCCCGACAACCTTTACATTCGGGACAAATCCACGGTAAATATTTATACTCTCTATGTTATCTCCGTACACCTGCGCTATTGCCTTCCGATACCCTGCTTCTTTCATCCGCATATGAAGCATTGAGACCGTTCTGTATCCGATGCCGCGCCCCCACTGTGACTTGTCGCCGATTATAATCGCCGTGACAGGCATCGGTTTATCAAGAAAAGCTATATTGGCAAAGCCGACCGGCGTATCTTCTTTATTGATTATTTCAAATGCCGCAACGGATGAAACCACCGGATACACCTGGTAGACCATCAGAAACTCTGCCTCTGACATAGGCTTACCCACGACATAATATTTGTTCACCTCACGATCAAGGGACCACTGCATCACGCGGTCCAGCTGTCCGTATGTCGCGGTAAACGGAACCAGTCGGATTCCTGATATAAGATCGGTCATGCCCTTTCTCTTTATATCCCACATCAGGTCAGGAAGAGTCTTAAACTCAGTTAATTCCCTATTCATACAATATCAGATTATATCATTTTAGTGGTGAAATCCGTCATTTTCATGGGTTGATACTTCTTTGGTTGCAAAACCTAATGATATGTCCTATAATCCTGCACATGACGAAAGAAGGAGATTTTAAAAAAGCGCAAGAACAGTACTATTTGGCTGTGCAAACGCGCGACGCTTTTCATGCGGCTGTACGGGAGATAGTAACCGCACCGCCTGAGCGAGGTAAATTCAATGTCTTATATGGTTGTGACCCCAAAACACTCTTACGTGCGAACATGAAACAATTTGATTACACCTACGTTGTGACCAACGGTGATCAAAAACTCATTGTATTAGCCGAATCGTCCAAAGACGGATTGTCATTTGGCGTCCAGATCCACTCTCCCATTGTTGACGTTTCAACATTACCGGAACGCAAAGTATATAAACTTGTAACGGAATTCCAATATGCGAAGGAGGAAGAAGAAAATCCAAATAGTATTTTCATCGGCCACGCGTATGAACCAATTCCCGGATATTTAACCGCATATACACAGGATAGATTTACCCTTGAAACGATGCCGCAGCTCACGGATAAAATTCAATACGTATCCGGCGCAATTCATCTGGTTAAACATGCATGGGATTCCTGGGCGTCGTCGGAGTAATCTATTTTCCCTTATGCCACAAGAAACAACTTTCATGTCTCCTATGCCGATACTTGGACTCGACCTCTATGGCGGACAAAATGATGGTGCGTTATTTCAGGAAATCAATGCTATTACCGGAAAAAAACGTCTGATCTTCGGATATAGTGATTTGGGAGATGCCATGTCCGTCGAGCCAAATCCAAAAGGCGGATTTTACGCGGAAATCGCCTCTACCATGGGTAACTATGATCTTCGCTATGATAAAACCGGTCAACTTGTAAGCCTCTCATTCCTTGTTTTTAATTGCCTCTTTGAGATGGCCAAAAACAATCCAAAACTTGCAGATACTGACATTATAAATTCGGCCGGGCCAATATCCAGAAAACATAGCGCAGATATATACGTAAATGCTCAGCCGTCAGCCAAGAGTCTCTTTCTCCGATCCGGTAAGAGACAATACACGCTTCCCATGCCTTTGGTTGAAGATGGAACCCATACACGGAAGCTGGATTTGGGAAATCATCCGGAGGCCGTCTGCCTCTTTGTGTCAATAAAACCCCAATCCCTCCTTCTTCATACCAATATAGAACCGGACATAGAATTAGACATTGAGTTTAACAGATGGACCAGTGCGATCCCTGATTTTCTTGCAACGCCGAACCTTGCCAACGCCCGCATGGTTCTTGATCAGATTATTTGTTGAGTAAAAATAGAAATCTATATGAATTTACCGGATTATAAAGGCGACAATCTTTTCATAATACCGCGCATGTTGATAGACCCGCGCGGAGGAACCAGGGACCGATTCATTGAATGTATCGAAATAGATCAAGGGGTCCGCAAATGGAGCTTCATGGCAGATCACGTAAACCAATTTGATATTATCAAATATCATACCGGCGACGTGCAAATAACAATGAATCTAACGCTTGGAACGTACGACCTCATATACGGATCGGACAACAACCTTTTGACCGTAAGCTTTAACCCGCGCGATATCATGTCGCGACTTATCAGTTCTGAGCGCAGACAACACTATTCCCCCTGGATGGATATCATCGCAACGCGGATTTCTGAAAGTACGTTCATAAAAATCGATGCTTTTCCATTCGAGAAGGAACTTATCGTGCATGACGACGTAGCAATAAACGCAGACGAACCGGTAGAATTAATTCCTGAAAATAATTGTGACTCGGTGGTATTTACAGATAAACAAACGGACATTGATATAAGCTATGAACAAACGGACGATTATGTAACAATCGGAGTCTCATACCAAACGGAGGCCATCTTTGAGCCAACGTTCCGTAGAGTCATACATCCGTTAACTGATTTTTTTACCCATCCTACCGTGAAATACGCAATGAAACATTTGAGCGAAGTCATCATTAATACACGCTAATACTTATTAGACATCATTCATTGACGCATGGGTATTCTTACCAGAAATAGCGGTTGTGCAGCCCATAGGACCAGCAGATGATTCGATTCAACACCCTGATTCTTTAATCCCCTTGATACTTCCCCCCTGATACTTGATACTAGTATTGTATGACCGGGTAGTGAATGATCACCCCGGTTGTCATTGCGAGCGAAGCGAAGCAATCTCTCTTTGCAAAGAAAAGCTTTGAGATCGCCGCGCCGTATGAACGGTCTCGCGATGACAAAATAATAACCTATGACTCCCGATGAACTGCGTGAACAGGTTGAACTTGAAGTCGTCGAATTTATTAAGGCGAAGCTCGCCACGTTTGAAATCAATGAGCAGCGGGCACAGCAAATCGCAAACCGGGTACTTGATATACTCAAACCCGGGATGAGCTTCGAACAGCTCTATAAAGCGATTCCAAGCCTCGATGACACGATGCCAGAGCTTGCTATTATCGTCTTACCCCACATCCGGCAGTATGAGGAAAATGTCACCGGCCAGGCGTTAAGTGCCGTCCGCGACCTCATTAAGCAGGGCCAATATGATGCTGCAGCGAAACTTGGCAAAAAAGCGTCAACCAATGACGTGGAACTTGAATGGCAAGGATCGGGAAAATCAGATCCGCAGTCCCCGACTAATTAACCAGCGTAATTTCAAAACCCGGGCGCCAGCCACACCCCCCTGATATATTTTGATCTATATTTCCAATCCCCTTTATCAGTAAATTCCCGAGAATCTTGTGATATTGCTTAAATTATCCTATAATTCAAAAATCCACTATGCAGATACATGAAGGACTTTTCAGCATTTCACCGGAAACGAGAGAAAAAATATTTATCTTAGAGGCAACGAGTAAAGATGCAGCGTATTTTCATCGTATGAGTTTGGAATATGATGGCATCGCCGTCCTGGCGTCAGGAGCAGCATTTGCATCTGTTTTAGCTATCAGAAATGAATATGTTGCGTGTGCAGCTCCGTTATTCGCGGGTACGGCGGGATATGCCATCAATGAGGCAAAAAAATATAACAAGTCCGTAAAAAGGCTTGCAGAAATTCAAAAACAGTTTGATTTTCTGCCCAAAATACCGGATATTCAACGTTCGATAAATAAAATAGAGCCGGTCGCCTATCCTGAATTCCAAAACCTTAAGAACAGACTAGAGAGGACGCAGACGATTATAGATAAATTCATTCCGGCTGCCTTTGACGTCAGCCTGATGCGTGATGAAGAGCGGAGAAAAACATGGAAGACACTCAACCCTCTTTTAGACGATCTGTCCATTGAAACGTCCACTCTCAGTGATGATGCGCGCTATGCGGAAGGTGTATTCGGGCACCCAACCACATTAAGCAGACCCAGTCTTCTTAAACAAGAGGCGATGAGACTGATAGATCTCATTAGTGACAGAGATGACTTATCGGAGAATGCCGGAAAAAATTATGATTCATTACAAAGGATTTCCAGTGGCCAGGGCAACTTTAATAAAATAACGCTGTTTACAATCAATGATATGGGCAAAGCAATATTTGCGACGAAATAAACCCGGGCGCCAGCCACACCCCCCCTGATATATTTTGATCTATTATTTATCTTCTTTATCCTAACCCTCTCACAATTTGGACGTTCTATTACCTATTAGTGAAAAATCGATCTTAAAGTGATTTTCTGTTGATTGATCGTATGCCCATTCACGATATTGAGGAAGAACCCAGGAGATAAGACCGCTGTTTATACGCGCCATATATGTCTGTTTGTCTATAAAATTATAATCGGAACGCACCCACTTATTCGCAATAAATTCAGATATAGCAGTAGCCGCCAATTCTTTATATACGTCAAACTTTACCATACTATGTGTTCTTGCCTGTTCAAAATCAGCCTCAAAATGACGCTTAACCTATGGGCTCTGCGACATACCCGACAAACATACCGGTAACGTGGTCTCTGTTCGTCGTTGTATGGACTAATTGCCCACCCGGTGGAAATAGTCCCACATGGATCTCCCCTTCTAATTCCGGGATCACGACGTCATCTTCAAGATAGACAAGAGAATTGCGGCCTATTGCGAGTGCAAAATCCCGACTTGCCTCTAACGCCTTCATACGGAGCGCCTGCATCCAGGGAAAAAAATAATCATTCTCTAATAAATCGATATGTTTAAAACTCATATAATCGAGCGCTACCGTCGTCCCATAGGACAACCCAAATTTACCATAACGTTCATTAAACAAGTGTATCTGATGGGGACCTATTTCAGATGAACCGGTCAAGTTATTTAGTATACTGATATGTGGTTTGATGGAAACACGGACGTGAACTGATGGCAAATGTGAAGGACTTAATTCCTGAAAGTAGGTGAACAAATCACCCATTGCATCTTCTAGCCCTTCCGATGCCGCATCATGGCCAAATGCTTGCTTTGTCACCTCGTACGCTCTCATCTCATCAGCAATTCTCCCCTGTTGCCTGGCAATAAAATCATACCCCGGTAACACGTCCGTATTTGGCGCTACGAACATATCAACCGGCGGTCCCACAAATTGATCATCGGCAGCCAGTGCATCAAGTGATTTGATCGGAAAATTCTTATCGAATATGTGGTCCATAAAAATCTGCGGCGTCAACGATTCAAGTGGTAATAACCCGGATTTACTCCCGTAATTGGTGTTGACGAAAGCCGAAAGCGATGAGTTAGGATCGTGTTCACGCAGAAACCGACTTGATTCATTCTCGGGTGGTAGCATATGGTCAATTATTGTACCACAACTAGCCTATAATTTGCATCCGAATGTAAAATATCGTACACTTAAAATCTATGCCACCCAAAGGAATCGAAAAATTCGAAATATCACGGCCAACCCCGGGCGAAACTCCAAAACCGGGAGAACTTTTGCCTCCCGACACGAACATTTTTAACCAATCCCCATTCCGGGAGCTGTTTTTCCATGAAGATATCTTTCCTCACAGTCTCTGGAGTAAACTTGAAGATGAAATCGCGGGATTCGTCGCTGCCATGGATTTGTTTATTCACCATATGGACCCGCTCAAAGACGCTCTCGCGTATGTTCCCGATCATCAGGTCAAAACATCTGATGATAAGGAGATGAATAAAACGAACTTTAATAAACGACAATCTGTTCTTCGGGACCATCTCAGAGAAGACGAGGATCCGGTAGAAACCACGCTTACGATAACAGAAAATCTCCGGATCTATTTCCAAGACCATCCGTATGCGTTCAAGTATCTTCATGAACACATGACCGGGCGGGACGGCGAATTTACTCCATGGGGCAACGCAAAACGAAAAGAAGTCTATGAATATATGCCGACCTTTGCCACTTACGCAAAAAACCAAGAACTCAGTAAAAAGGAAGATATTCTTGTCGGAATTGACGAGGAAGTCACAGGCCTGTCAACTATTGAGGATATCCGTGCGGCATTGCCGCCAAAGTCCAGTGCGAATAAATTTCACCGGTATGGGAAATCGCAAAGCGGATCAATGTCCCACAAAACATTTATTGATTGATTACGGCACCGAATGAATATTTACCCCGAGGATAAATTGATTGGAATGTGGCTTTATTCCTACACAACCGACAAAACCGACAATCTGGGCGATCGGCCCCATTGCGGAAAGCGGTAACGTCGTAACATCCTCCCCGTCCTCGCGGACATCGATAATGCGCCCGTTTAAGGGAAAATTGCTGTAATAATATTCTTTAGCCACAGCGAGTCTTTTATCCATCACTTTAAGATGAAGAGGTAATAGTGCCCCACCCGGAGTTAAACCGGTAATTTTCATATCCTGCGGTGTCCCCTGATACATAACGGTCTTTAATTCCCTTGAAATGCCAAGAATCGCAATCGGCGGGAAGTCTTCAAAGGGGCCATTAGGCACATACACCGTACACCCTGCGCCTAAATGCACGACCGGAATGGAACCTGCCATACGCGCGGTATAATTCGCCTCAGGCACAACAACAGACTCAAGTGACCGAAGAGGTACTCGTAATTGACTAATCAATAGATGCCCGGTTAACCGGTTAACAAAGCTTCTATCCGGAGTATCGCAATTGTATAATTCACTCGGATTCCACGGACGCCCGGTCTCATCTTTTCCGTCTTCTCCCATAGAAATCAGTGTATCACACACCTGCGGGCTGGCCGACCGGTTGAAGGTCATATTGAACGCCCTGAGGGACCCATGCATTTAGTTGTATTTTATAACGGGAATATACATTATCAACATAACCCACCACTTCATGCGGCAATTGCGTACAAATATCCAATGACGGAGTATCATCTTTATGAACATCAACGAACAGCCTTCTTATACCGAAATGTTTTGCCCTCGCTATAAGAAGCATCGCCGAATCTGCGCCGACTTCGTTGCCCCAAGCAGACTCATCAAATGCCCAACTGGCAAACGCGGATTGCGTATAGGCATTGAATTGATTCAGTCTCGCTAATCCGACAG
>CAYLQG010000063.1:0-8726 GCA_964385705.1 uncultured Gammaproteobacteria bacterium | reverse complement strand
AGCGGTTGTTCAAGTGACTCAATGGATTTTATATAATCGTCTGTTGTATTAATCGCAGTTTTATAAGGTGTGTCCTGATTTATGCCCCCTTTAAGCAATCTGGTAAAAGTTATTGAAAAACCGGAGCGGGTATCCGAACCTTGTTTATAATCTGGTGCTGTGAGAAAAGCACAAGAGTTGGTGGAATCCTGAATGAAGAACTTTTTACTATTCCATCCGTCCGGATATTTAACCGAAAAACCACATGATGAACTATACGTTTTCCAATTTGCCAGATCACCAGTCGGCGTCAAGCTTGCTGTCGGGGCAGGCAAGAGGATTGGTTTTTGTAATTGCGCAATTTGGTGGGTTTGTTGCATGTTTTGGTAGGCGAGATAAGCGGTGCTACCAAAAAGTAAAACGAGCAACACAAGTAGCGCAGGTAAAATGGGAGAACGTTTCGGAGGTTGAATCGGGGGCGGCGGGGTAGGTTCGGCAGGAACCGGCGGAACCGCGGGCGGGGGAATATTTGGATCCATATATTCAGTCTACCTGAAGCGGAGCGTAATAATAAGTGAGGAATCTCACAAAAGTGTTATAATAGCCCATCCTGCCGCGATAAGGAGTTTTTATGAAAGCGGAAATAACGCCTCAAAGTTCACAAAGAGATGCGATTGCAACGATTCAGGATGCCGTTGGCGAAAAACTTTTCGAAATTTTGGGAGCATCTACCCCAAAGGATTTGACGGATATTTCACTGCGGCATGTAGAACCGGTAATCGATGATCAGCGGGATGTTTTTGATACGTCACCCAAGGCAAAAACCCGGATGCCTCTCCTCCTTGCCTCTGACCCCGCAAATAAACATTTGTTAGAAGGAATTACCGTGACATTGGAGAAGGATGATAGAACAAGAGGGGATGTGTTAAGGATTAAGAATTCTTCGGGAAACGAATTAACGACCGTTCAGATGATCAATGAGTGGCCAACAGAAATGAGGATCAAGTATCCTGACTCGTTCAGTTTCGGCGACAATTTCGGCTATATGTCTCGTCTATCGCCTGATGGACGGCCGCCGGAAGAGATACAGTATCTAGGATTATGGGTAGATAAAGAGGACAAATATGTTTACTCGGACGTGTATATCATCAGGTTACCCTTTCATCAGGTTCAACTTGCCATGCCTGCTGGTGATAAAGGATGGTTAATTGCGGCGCCCCAGGTTGAATCAAAGACACTGGAGAGTGAACCGGTCAATGGGGAGCCGAAGCGGGAAATCGATTTTACCGAGCCCGAAGCTCTTGCGGCAATACAAAAGTGGCAACAATCGCCCCGGGATTTTTTCGCTGATTTTTGGAAAAAACTTGGAGGGCATAAAAGAATTGAACCGGACTACGCTATGTCGGGGCCGCCACAGGAGTCCCAAAGGGGCGAACCACATATAACGCTCGCTATATCAGGTCTGACCGCGTCAGTTACCATAGACCGGACCGTTACTAATAAGCGCCAGGAAATTCACCGCCCGGGCTATGTCTCTTCTAACGATTCGCTCCATCCTGACAACCATCCGGACCGCCCGTTAACGACGGATATGATTATGCTGACGATAAAATATCTTGATTATCCGGCTCTACAGAGCAGGAAAGTAAGGGCTGCAGAGAACCCAAAAAATGCGAGGGATTTAGTGATGTACTGGACGCAATTAGACAGCGGTGAGATAGATATAAAAAATACGGTTGAATGGCGTGATGAGGACGGGAAGCCGCGATTTTTACGGGACGAAGTATCGTCGGAGCAGATGGCTGCTATAACCAGTTTTGTAACGTTAGAACCGGTCGTCGTCTCTGAGCAGGCGCACCAAAGGCCAAAATCACGGCAACCCGAAGAGCCTCAACGGCGAAGAAGGGGATGGGGATAAGTCTAAGGATTGTCATTCCAGCGTAATTCCTGTATAATCCCTTTATTCCAATCGAAAGGCGGTATAATGAATGGCTACAACAAAAAAAGTTCATAGTTCATCGTCAATAGTTCATAGCAAAACGAAAGAAGAAAAATCTTCAAAAAAAGCGGAAAAATCTCCGAGTGAAAAAATTCCGGTAAAGTCAGGTAAACAACCGGAAACGATGGAAGAACTCCTCGCGATGACCGGATATAACCTCAAAGGTGTCAAAAAAGGCGATGTCGTTGAGGGAGTGGTCGCCCGCGTTCTTTCCAAAGAGATCACGATTGAAATCGGCGGGAAAACCGAGGGTGTCGTTATTGACCGCGAACTTGAGAATTACCGCGATATGCTCATGGCCCTCAAACCCGGCGATAAGGTAGTCGCGCAGGTTATCGTAGCCGAGAACGACCGCGGCCAATCCGTGCTGAGCCTTCGTCGAAGCATTTTTGAGAAACGATGGGTAGACCTTGCCGAACATCAGAAAAAAGGCGATGCAGTCGAAGTTATTCTCAAAGAACCGGTTCGGGGAGGAATTCTCGTCGATTACGGCGGACTCCGGGGATACATTCCTCAGTCCCAGCTTGATGGCGGACTCCTCAAACAGACGGAAAAAGTGAGCGGTAGGAGAATTCAGGTAAAAGTTGTTGAAGTTGATAAAGAAACCAATCGTTTAGTCTTTTCACAGCGGGCGATATCCGAAGGCGCCACCCTGGCTAAACAAAAGGAACTTCTGGACGCCCTTACGGTCGGCGAATCCATTCAGGCGACGATCACCGGAGTAGTTCCGTTTGGCGCGTTTGCGAAACTGTCAGTGACCAAGGGTGGTGAGAAGCATGATATTGAAGGGCTTATCCATATTTCTGAAATTGCATGGGAAAAGGTGGAAGATCCGGGCCAATATCTTAAAGTAGGGGATTCCGTCAAAGTGAAAGTGATTGGCGTTGATCCCAAAACCGGAAAACTCACTCTATCATTGAAGCAGCTTCTACCCGATCCTTGGGAGCACGTGCTTGATATGTTTGAGAAGGACTCGACCGTTAAAGGCACGGTTTCACGTGTGACGCCATACGGCATTTTCGTAATCCTGAGCCCCGGCATCGAAGGACTCATTCACATTAGTAAGATTTCACCCGGCGAAGAACCGAAATCCGGCGATGAGATTAGCTGTCTTATCGAGGAAATCAAGCCGGATCAACGGAAAATCAGTCTCTCCATGGCCCTTACCGAGAAACCGATGGGATATAGATAACGGATATGGTTGACGAATACCGTGTCGACAGTCTCCCCTATAAAGATTATCATTCTGATAAAAACAAACGACTCCAAGTAAGATTTATCGGTTCGGGTAATGCCGCAATACGGGGATTTGATTTTCGTGATAAAAGGGATATGGTGCGTATGCGCATTTTGGATCGATTGACGCTTGATGATATGGATGCTGCGGCAGCAAGTGATGATCTGAATTCTGATGGATCAATGACGGATAAGGGTTTGCGTACGTTTGTAAGAGACAGAATGAATAGAGAGGGTGTAGTAATTGCAGTAGTAGCATCCGGAGATCATCCGAGAAAGCAAGAGCGGGGAGAAGTGCAAGGATTTATGTATTTATCAGAACACGAAGATATACAAGAAGTAAAAGATTGGCAGGAGAAGAGTGTGCTGCCGGGTGGTAATGTTCACATTTGGGAAATTACGTGGGCCAAGAAAAAAGATGCAAAAGAGAAACAGATGGCTGATGGTGTCCGACAGGCATTAGGACAAATTGCCCGATCCGTTGTTACCTTTCGTGAATCTGTTAGCGACGAACATCAAATCACTTCAGTACGCCCCGAATACCCCGTCTCGATATTTGCCAGTATTGAAACGAATAATGTATCATCACGATGGGTAGCTCAACGTTCCGGATTTGAACAAAAGACTGCAAATATTTGGGTTCTTAATTGGCAACGACTTGAAGATATCATTCATGAAAAAATAGACCATCAGTTGCTGGAATTAGCAGAAAAGCCAACGAAATAACCGTATTTACTTTTGTTATGTTGTTATTGGATACATCATACTGGCGTATTCAGCATTTCCCACATAAAGGCAAAGGAGTTGTCGCCCATAAACAAATCGCCCCCGGCACGATTATTGGCGACTACCTCGGTAAAATTATCCCGATTGATAAAGATGATGAAAGCCATGGGTTATACAGCATGTGGTATGGGACAAAAGCGCTTATTTTCCCGGATCGTCACACGCCCGGCATACACTTCATGAACTATTCCTGCATGCCCAATTGCGGTATGTATCCATATAAAGACCATATGCTTTTTGCCGCAATCCGTACAATTTTTCCCGGTGAAGAATTGACTGTGTGCTATTATTTGCTGCCGGAAAAGTCGGATACAGAAGTCCATATATGTAACTGCGGGACGCCGCTTTGTCGGGGGACAATGTACGTATCGAAATCGAAGTTTGATGCGTTTGAGCGGGTTGAGAAAACGATGCGCGGGGATTATTTCTACCATCAGATGACTGCAATCGGGAAACAATTGCTTCCGTTTCCCGACTATCCGAAGGATTTTCCTGATATGCCGATCCATGATCTCTATGGGTCGTTAACGGAAAAACCTTTGACAAATTCAGATGAAGTCCTCCCGATGCTACCCCGCATGCGGTCACTCATCCGTGAAAGCGGGAAACGCATACTGTTTCCGAAGTTGGGATTCACCGTGCTGGGGATTGCGGACTCTCAATATATTATTATCCCGTTATCGAAATAGGGGAATCCACTGAGAAACGGATGAGATATAGATAGGAAATACTCAATTATCCAATAATCAAATATCCAATTTTCAAATTATCCAACAGAGGATATAATGTTGGTCACATGAGGAAGCAATACGAAATACATGAGCGCATTTTTCAATTTGTTGTAAGAGGTCTCAAGGTTCCTCGTTTTTTACCAAAAACAATCGAATCAAAAATTATTATTGATCAATATGTTCGCGCTTTGACCTCTGTCGGAGCAAATGACAATGAGGCTGACGGAGTGTCTTCGAAGAAAGATTTTATCCATGTATATACAATTGTGCGAAAAGAGCTGAAAGAGACGTATTATTGGTTACGGATTATCGAAAGCACAAATACTCAATTGGAATCTCGATTAGCCGCTCTCTTAAAAGAGAGTGATGAACTTATTCGGATTATTAGTACCATCATAACGAATGCATCAAGATAATTCCTGTTATTGGATAATTGGATAATTTGTTGATTGGAAAATTGGATAATTATCAGACGCATTCACCCTCCGATTTCACCCTGATAGAGCCCTTAGGAAGATGATGTGGGTGTGGGTGGTAGTTTGCTTTTTAACACTTCAATTTCCTTTTTGAGTTCTGCCATTTTGATCTCACGTCCCACCATGAGGTTATTCATCTCCTGAAGTTCGATATTTTTTTGGGACAAGGTGGTGCTTGCGGTTTTCAGTTCTTCGTTGGTCTGGTGTTCTTTGTCAAACATAGTAACGAGTGTATCGACCATCCTTCGGACGGACTGCGTGAGACTACCGATTTCGTCATTCGTTATCTCGAATGTCTGTTTTTCATGCGCATGAAGACTTCCATCCGCAATATCTTTCGCGAAGAGGGAAAGCGCCGTGAGCGGTTTAACGAGTCCTACGGTGAATGAATGGGCAAGTATAATAATTATCCCGATGATGAGGAGAAACATGCCCACAGTGCCCGCAATGGTCACTATATAAGTACGCTGGAGGTTTTGCTGCGATGTATAGAGAATTTTGAGTTCATTTTCAAGGAGTGTCCGTGTGTTATCGTTCACAAATTCATTATCTATATTGGCTTGCGTGTAATGGTCGGAAAGAGAGGAAAAATTATTCTGTTTAATTTCGGCAAGTCCTTTGTCACATTCATTCAAAACCGCTTGTACGGTATGGTCCACCCCCACAAGGAGTATTCTTGTCTCCGGTTGTGTGATTGTCGTATTAAGCTTGGTAAGCGTCGAAAGAATGTTTGCGTGAAGAGATTGGTAGCGTGACGTAACCTGTGGGTCTGCGGGGCTTTTCGTCACTGCATTGTATGCCTGCACCAGGTCGTTTGATAACGAAATCAGGCTGTATTCTGTGGTCATCGTATCAACGATCTTTTGGGTTTGGATCGAGTTTACCTGATTGACCGAAAGCATGAGGAGTGCGCAAACGGCGACGACGGAGATGCTTACGATAAAAGCCAACTGAATTTTGCTACCAAGGCTGTTCATAATCCGACAACAAAACGTCTACTTAGTTGCTGTGCCTTGATATACCTGCGCTTTGGTTTGATACCCGTCCTTGATAACCGTTGCATCCATGGTTTGCTTGGTTACCAATATTGGATCAAGCAAATAGGATGGCACGTCCACTTTGCCGTTGTTCATCGTGCCAGTAGATGGCGGTGTGCCGCCTTTTGCCAGGATAACAGCGATATCGGCTGCTTTGGCGGCTAATTCAGAAATCGGCTTATACGCGGTCATGGTCTGCGTCCCCTGGACGATGGCCTGACACGCCGCGAGTTCTGCATCCTGTCCTGAAACCGGCACTTTTCCATCTAAATGATATTCCTTAAGCGCCCGTATGACGCCGCCGGCCGTTCCGTCATTTGCCGCAACGACCGCGTCAAGCTTGCCGCCGCCTGCAAGATACTGTTTGATGTTTTTATACGCTATATCCGGATTCCAGTCCGGTGTATTGGCATCAACTACTAGCTTGATTGACCCGTTTTTGATCAGCGGATCGAGTACCTGCATGGATCCCTTCCTCAAAAGGGCGGCATTATTATCTGTCGGCGAACCTCCAATATAGGCAAAATTCCCAGTATTTTTGACGGCCGTGACTCCTGCGGCCTGCATATGGCCTACCTTCACGCTGTCAAATGAAACGTAATAATCAGGATCCGAATTTGCGATCATCCGGTCGTAGGCGATCACCTTTATATTTGCCTTATGTGCGGCATCGACAATGGTTCCCGCACTTACGTCATCCTGAGGGACAACAACGAGAACGTTGACTCCCTGGCTGATAAGATTTTCTGCCTGGGTAATTTGGAGAGTCGCGTCAGAGTTGGCGGACATAATCTGGACGTACGCCCCCTGTTTTTGAGCAGCGGCAAGGAAATAATCCCTATCTTTGGTCCACCGTTCCTCTCTCAGCGTCCCTAAAAGGAAGCCTATGCGGATCGTACTATTTGGATTTGTCGACTGAGAAGGAGAGGAAGATGGGATAAGGAATTTCATTGCCAGAAACGCAAGGGCGATAATGATAACGGCACCAACAATGACCCAGGCAGCTATTTTTTGCATATAATTCCTCCAATATTTAGTATAGCACTTTCAATGAGTAGCGTAATTTTTTCTTTTCGTGGTATGATGTGACCGATGAAATTACGAACTTCCTTCGTCCCGCTGATTACACGGGACGGCGGAAGTAAAGATTATTATGAAACTTAGATCTTCCTTCGTCCCGCTGATTACATGGGACGTCGGAAGATGAAATTGACTATATGAAATTGAGATCATCTTTTGTTTGCCAGCAGTGCGGTTATGAGAGTTCCAGTTGGTACGGGAAGTGCCCGAACTGCGGAGAGTGGAATTCTCTTGTCGAGACAGTCAAAGAACAGGCGTCAGCGCCAGGTAAATCCGAATCGATCCGTCAAAGCATGGGTGTACAGGCGGTTCCTCAAAAATTATCTGAGGTGAAACATATCGAGAAAAACAGACTCAAAAGCGGATTTGAGGAATTTGACCGCGTGGTCGGCGGAGGTGTTGTCCCGGGATCAGTCACGCTTCTTGCGGGCGATCCGGGGATCGGAAAATCGACGCTACTTCTGCACGTGCTTGCCAAAACCGGCGGACTATATGTTTCCGGCGAAGAATCAGCTGAACAGATCAAGCTCCGCGCGAAACGATTAGGAATTAACGGTGCGAACATTATTGTTTTACCGGAAACCAACGCAGAGGCCATCAGTAGCGCAATTCAAAAAGGATCGACGCTCCCTCTCGTTATTGTTGATTCAATCCAGACCCTTGCATCAAGCGATCTGGACGGCATGGCGGGATCCGTCGGACAAATCCGCCACAGCGCTGAGATTCTCGTTGCCGCTGCCAAAACCACAGGAGTTCCGGTCATCATTATCGGCCACGTGACCAAAGAGGGGACGATTGCAGGACCGAAAGTACTTGAACATATGGTTGATACCGTGCTTTACCTTGAGGGTGAACGGTTTGCCAATGCGAGAATCCTTAGGACTCTCAAAAACCGGTTCGGTGCTATTGAAGAGGTTGGAATTTTTGAAATGAACGATAATGGACTAAAAGAGATAGCCAATCCATCGGCGCTATTCCTACAAGATCGGGTAAAAAATGTTCCCGGATCGGTTGTCACCGTTATTATGGAAGGGACGCGTCCGATGCTGGTTGAAATTCAGGCATTGACTGTGCCAAGCCAACTTGCCATGCCCCGGAGGGTTGGAAATGGAGTTAACTACAACCGTCTTCAATTGTTAATTGCCATTTTGCAGAAACGCCTTGGGCTTCCTTTAGGAAACTTCGATGTATTCGTTAATGTCTCGGGCGGCATCAAGATAGAGGAGCCTGCTGCTGATTTAGCAATTGCAATGGCTATCACCTCTTCATTTAAAAATAAAGCGGTTGATGCGAAAACTGCGGTATTCGGTGAACTCGGGTTATTGGGAGAAATCCGTGTAGTCGGCGGCATTGACCGGCGGGAAAAAGAATCGCGGCGCTTGGGCTTTACGACCGTCGTATC
>CAYLQG010000062.1:2004-8954 GCA_964385705.1 uncultured Gammaproteobacteria bacterium | reverse complement strand
GACGACCCGTGGGGCGGATGGGGATTTGGGCCCAGGTACCTCATCGTCAGTTTACCTTTAATCGCGGTTCTTGTCGGCGTGGCCTATGAAAAATTCATCCAAAACAAAGTAGTCATCAAATTCATTTTCTTCGTACTCCTCATCGCAAGTATCGGCATTAATTTATCCGGCGCACTGACAACAAACGCCGTCCCGCCGGGAGTGGAAGCCGTAGGACTAAACATGAAAGATAATTTCATGCTGAACATTGATTACTTAAGTGCCGGCAGTTCAAGCTCCTTCGTCTATAACCAGTTCTTCGCAGGCGTAGAGTCGCCAACCCAATACACCCTTACCTTGTTAGCAACCATAACCGCCGGGATATTTGGTCTTCATTGGTTTTTAAAGAATAAGAATAATGCCGAAAAATAAAATTCTTACAATCATTTTTTTTCTTGGTATTGGAACAATTCTTCTCTTCTCCATCGATGCAATTAGGGGGAATGGCCCATTGTGGCAGATATTGCAATTACGCGATGTGGACGGAAATCCATTTCAGTCGTCACTGACAAGAGGCCGCCTTGCGCTCGTAGAGTCAATTGTACAAGATAAATCTCTCGTTATTGATAAATACGCCTCGGGCACATTTCCAGACGTGTCTTATGCGCGAGGTCATTATTATTCAGTCTTTGACCCGGGTGTCACGTTTCTGGCTGTACCATTCTATGCACTTGGGTCACGCTATAATCTAGGCATTCTTTTTACTTTTCTTTTGAGTCCAATTCTTATTATTCTAACCGCATATTTGATATATAGAACATTACGTTTACTATCGTTTCGCCAATCAACATCGCTATTGACTACTTTTATCATTATTTTCGGAACGAGCATATATCCGTACACTGGTATACTCAATGCGCATCCACTTTCAGCCTTTGTCATTAGTCTCGCCCTTTTTGGCGCAACTCAGGCCGTAATAAGGAAACGTTACTTTATCGGAAATTCAATTTTTTGGTTAGCCTTTGGTCTCTCAATCATTACTGATTACGCGAATGGAATAAGTTTAGTACCGATCGGTATCGTTTTGTTCCTCCAATCTTTTAGTAATACAGTCAAGGAAGGGAAAAGAATGTTTTCAATTAACCTTGCGTTTTTCTTCACCATTGTCCTATCGCTCATTGGCCTCATTCCGCTTCTTGTTTATACGAAAACAATTTATGGAACATACGTTACAACCATTGAGACGCACCAAGTTCAGGGTTATGTAAATGACTATGGTAAAAACGTATACACGCTCGTTAACAATCCTCAATTTTATCTAACTCACCAAGCTCTCCATAATCCGTTGAAGCTAGATCCGCACTTTTCCTTCAATGGTATATACACAATTCTGTTTAGTCCGCAGCGCGGATTATTCTTTTATTCGCCGATACTCCTTCTTGCGTTTTTTGGCATCAGAGAAGCTATAAAGAAAAACAAATATCTCGCATACGGATCATTATATGCGCTTTTGATTACCGTTCTGACCTACGGATCGTATAGCGATTATTATGGCGGCTGGTCATTTGGGACAAGATTCCTTATCGGTGTTATGCCCGTGACTGCAATATTTATAGCTTCGTCAATCGAACGATATTTAGTTAAAAATATATTATTCACCATCTTTTTTGTATTACTTGGGAGTACAAGCATAATAATAAGTATCATCGGAGCATTTACAAGTAGAGTGATCCCGTCATCTCTGGAAAAAGAATTTCTAAATTGTACCCTTCAATGCTCTTTTATCCGCGAAATTCCACTTATTCAAAATGGAAAATACCTTTCGTTTATATATTCAGAATATCTGCAACGTATCGTTACAAGAGAAACGTATATTGGAATCATTGCCGGCGTACTTCTTATTATGTTTGTTCTGTTAATACTATTTTATTCCCGCCAGAGGAGCGCGAAGCGATCAATAACAACATGAATATAGATTTTCAATTACCAGAATTTTTGTATCCGGAGCGTCTTTCGGTCTTCATTACGAAACACATGGCATATATTGTGCTGTGTATTTCTATCATCATAAGTATTGCAGCTCTTGTTTTAGTTGCCCGGCATAATCTTGTCTTAGAATACGGAGATGCAGAATCCCACATTAATATATCAAAACGAGTAGTAAGCGGATTAACACCGGGGTTCGGACAACTTGGCGGAGTATGGTTACCGCTTCAACATGTACTCATGATACCGTTTGTCATTAATGACACGATGTGGAGGACTGGTGTTGGCGGAAGCATCGTCTCTATGATTAGCTTTGTACTCACTGCCATTTTTTTATATAACATAACGATCAGTCTAACGAAAAGCGTTGGTGCGGGCGTGACAAGCGCTCTTATTTTTATTACAAATCCCAACGCGTTATATTTACAATCTACACCACTCGGGGAAATACCCCTTATTGTAATGATGGTTGCTGCGGTGTATTTTTTTGTGAGATGGGCAAAAACAGATAATTTTGTATATATAATTCTTGCTGCATTCTCAATCTTCTGTGGATCACTTATACGATACGACGCTTGGTTCTTTATCTTTTGCTCAATAATATTTATTCCGCTCGTTGGTGTGATAAAGCATTATCGACTGGCCAAAATTGAATCATCACTCATTTTATATTCATCTATCGCGTTTTTCGGTATGGCTTTTTGGGTTGCATGGAATTATTTAATATTTAAAAATCCTTTATATTTTCTGACAAGTCCTTATTCGGCAAAAACGCAGCAGCTCGGATGGTTAAAAAAAGGCCAGTTGCCTTCTTACCACAATCTTCCAAGCTCTTTATTATTTTATACGGTCGATATTACACGAACTATTGGAAGCGTGCTCATTGTCCTTTCCGCCATAAGTCTCCTCATATATGTTATGGATTCTCTTGGCAGCAGAAAAAAGTTACCGGAATTAATTTGCTTATCTCTTATTTTAAGTCCGTACGCTTTTTACGTCGTGACACTTTATGTGGGCGTTTCTATCATACTCATTCCCGGCCTCGTACCCGCAAGCTATATTTCACAATTATTTAATGTTCGTTACGGTATTATGATGCTTCCAGCTGTCGCTGTCTTTGTTGGCCTACTCTGGGCGAAACTCAAGCCATTAGGGCGCTCACTTCTATATATAGCCATACTATTTCAACTTGTATTTTTCCTTTATGATGGAATACCCATCGTTCTTGCAGATGGTATGATAGGCCTTTCAGGACGAAAGCCGAATGCAGCCAATGTATATCTTGCAAAACATTATGACGATGGTTTTGTAATGTTTGATGATTATTCAAGAACGGCAAACCCTGTATCTCTTAATGTTCCTATGCAAAAAATTATCTATGTCGGAAACCATCCCATTTGGGATGAAGCGCTTGTCCATCCGTCGAAATATGTGAGATGGCTTATTATCCGTCAAGATGAGAATGATGCGCTTTGGAGTAGATTTAGAAATAACAAAGAATTTCTTACAAATTATCAGGAAGTTTTCGGAGACGCTAACGTTTATGTGTATAAAGATATCAGATAATGTTTGTTTTAATTCCTCTAATTATTTACAATCATTGATATAGGGCCAGATTAAGCAGCTAGTACAGAATAATTTTCATTACATCATGAGATTCAGACAATTTATCCTCATTGTTATCCTTCTGATCATAGGACTCACCGCGTACCGGTTTATACAGAAGAAAACGACACCCACGGCGGCGGTGCAGACGGGGTGGTGGCAGGTGCAGTCGATCGATACGATGAAGTATTCGCGGGATATGGCGGCAGCAACACTGGAAGATCCCGGTTTCGATCGGACGATAAATGAGCAATTGAAAGCAATCGCCATGACCGGCGCAAATTATGTGGCCATAGGGACGCCGTATGACGAGAAATTTATTCCGATACTGACGCGGTGGGTGACGATTGCACGGAAATATAATCTGCATGTGTGGTTCCGCGGCAACTTCGCCGGATGGGAACGCTGGTTTGATATGCCGAAGATCACAAGAGATGAGCATATCGCGCTTCTTACTGAGTTTCTCGCGAATCATGGTGATTTGTTTGAAAATGGCGACTTCTTTACCCCGTGTCCGGAGTGTGAAAACGGCGGCCCCGGCGATCCAAGACTGACCGGAGACGTTGAAGGCTACCAGCTTTTTCTCATCACTGAGTATCAGATTGCGGAAAATTCGTTTAAACAGGCGGGAAAGAATATTAAGATCTACGATTCCATGAACTATGATGTGGCGCGTTCCGTCATGGACCCGCGGACGACCCGGGCCCTCGGAGGCGTTGTCACCATAGACCATTACGTTGCATCCGCCGACCAGCTAGAGCGCGATGTGCAGGCGATTGCGGCTGCATCGGGGGGCAGCGTGTTCCTGGGTGAGATCGGCGTGCCGATCCCGGACATCAACGGCGATATGACCGATGCCCAACAAGCAGCATGGCTCCGTGATGCACTCGCAAAATTAAGCGCGATGCCAGAAGTCATCGGCCTTAATTACTGGGTGAATGTCGGCGGATCGACCGCGATCTGGGGAGATCAGGTCAGCCCCAAGCCGGCAGTTCTCGCGATGACCACATTTTTTACTCCGAGAATAATTACAGGCTCTGTTAAAGATCAGTATAATAACCTTATAGCAAATGCCAAAGTGCGAACAGCCGAAAAGACAGTATATACGGATAGTGCGGGCAACTTCACCATCGCAACACTGCCAAGCGATACCACACTCTATGTCTCAGCAGATAAATATGTTGATAGATCAATTAAAATCTACGATGATGGGAAAAATTTTGATGTTGTCATCGACCGCCCAATGCAGTCCGCTGTCCAGGTTTTCTTCGATAGTCTCCGGGGATTCTTCTCACGCTAGGATATTTGACAGCCCTATAATGTTGTGATACAATGCAACCTATAGCGATTTCTCCTGCCCAAGAGAATTCATGAAACGATCTATTTATTACGGACTTATCGGATTACTCGCATCGGCCTTTGTGGCAGTTCCGCAAGTAATGGCAGCTACTGCAATCCCGAATTTCCCCTCATGCGGCAGCCCCCAGGGCGGTGTTGTAGCCTCCTATAACGATGGCACACACGGCATAGCAGGTAGCTCAGGAACCTATACAGGAAGCGACGCCGTTTACCAGGCAAACGATATCACCCTTATCCAGTGTTTCTGCTCAACAAGCGGCGAAGGCATCCAGACCAACTGGTGGAAGGCCTCAAGCCTTACGTCAGACGAAATCAAGGAACTTGAATCAGAAGGCTGGACATATGTCCCGTCAGGGACGCCGTGGGGCCTTTCAGACGGATTTTACCTTACATTAAACTCAGGCTACAGTTGTTTAGCGCCAACACCCACTCCTCCTCCGTCAAACGGCGGTGGCGGACCCGGCGATGGCCGGAGTGATGGCCGAAGCGATGGGGGATCAAGCTGCCCGTCATGTACAGCGACTCCTCAAGCGGCACAGGTTTTGGGCGCCCAAACAGAAGAAGGTCAGATTTTGGGTCTCGCATTCACCGGAGACGGCATAAAAGTGTATGGTGTCTTTGCTATCGCACTCTTCTCACTTATTGCGGGAGCAGTACTTCTGAAACGGCAAGAGAGCCGGTAACCCACCTATGGCACGCTTTGCTGCCATCCTATTTCTAACGATTGGATTCTGTTTTCTCGTTTTGGGCGGATTTCTCGTATGGCAGCGGAATGACCCCAACAGTCTTGCCTTCTTTGGCAGTGATTTACCGATCACGAAGTCGGCATCGGCAAGCGGAGAGATACCTCTACGATTCTCGATACCGGCCGCAAAGATAAACCTGCCGATGTATCCGGCTCTCATAGTCGGAAACAACTGGCAGGACACGAAAAAGGGAGTATCATTCCTTAAAACTTCGCCCATGCCGGGGCAGGCAGGCAACAGCATCATCTACGGACATAACTGGAATGTATTATTGGGAAGACTCACGACGGTGAGACCCGGAGACAAGATATTTGTAAGCTACAAGGATTCGATCAAGGAATTTACCGTAAGGTTTACCGCAACGATCGATCCAAATGACACCTATATTCTAAAACCGACGACAGACCGACGGATCACTGTTTATACGTGCACGGGATTTCTTGACTCGAAACGGTTTGTCGTCACAGCGACACTTGATCCCAACCCCGCTCTTTCAACAAATAACTAATCCAAAAAGGCACGGAGAAACCGTGAATCCTGACTTCCTATCTATATAAGAACGCCTCAATCCGGCTCAATTATCCAATATGTAATGTAGGGTACATACACATAGTCAGGGACTCCATACGATGGATATAGACGAATGTCATAGCTGCCCGGATATAGTTGCCCATACATCCTCTTGTCTATTTTTCCTTTGCCATGATTACGATAAAAATCGTTTGTGTTATGCGCATGAAAACACGAAGGAAAGTCCTCGTGTTAAGCGTCGTCCGCAGATAGTCCCGTATTTCTTCGATACAGTTTGCTCTGAAAACTGATCTGTTGTCTTACCAACTCCATAGATGTTATATATATTACAAAGGTTGTATTAGATATATTACATAGAAGTGGTATGAAACTAAAGACCGCTGGACTTATTTTCTTGATGACATTGTTGGTTCTGGGCGTTCGGATGACGCGGGTGACGCACGTGTACGCGCAGGCGGTCACGGACTGCGACGGCGATACGGACGGTGACGCACCGGATGCAGATGATGCTAATTGCCCGACACCGACTCCCACACCATCACCAACGCCATCGCCAACACCGACTCCCACGCCGACCCTTACCCCTACGCCGACACCGGTCACGGACTGCGACGGCGACACAGACGGTGACGCACCGGATGCAGATGACGCCGACTGTGTCACTCCGACCCCGACACCAACACCGACTGACACGTGCAAAAACAGTGACGGAGTCGCCATCCCTATTCCTGACGGTGACCAGGT
>CAYLQG010000062.1:0-1904 GCA_964385705.1 uncultured Gammaproteobacteria bacterium | reverse complement strand
TCCTGTACAGCGCCGCCAAATGGAAGTGTCCTTGGTGCCTCGACAGACGAGGGAGGGCAGGTACTTGGAGCATCCACCGATACGTTAGCGGCAACCGGCTCGGCGAATACTTTTATCGACAGTATGATTGCGGCGTTCGGAGCCCTAGCCATATATCTTATCGGCACGTGGCTTATGCGGGCTCATGAAACTCCTTAAACGGCAAAATATTCCGGTATTTTTAGCAACGGTATCCCTGGTTTCAGGTCTTACGCTCTATATAGGTCTCTCAGTTGTGCCGTACCTCGCCACACACATGGGACCACGGTCCAAACCCACAAAAGCATTGGCTAATCTACCGACCGCGCCGACACCCGACCCTACAGCACCTCCAACCGCTGTAAACATACCGGAAATCGGTAAAAATCTGACGGTGAAACCGGCCGCTGTCCACGGCAATACCTGGGGTATGTTTGACGATGCCGTGGCCTGGCTTGCAACCTCAGCTACACCAGGCAGGGGGAACGTTATCCTTTACGCCCATGACCGTACGAATCTCTGGCGCGATTTATATGTGCTAAAGAACGGCGACACGGTGCAGATCCTACAGGCCGGCATATGGCGCAATTACAAAGTTACAGGATCAAAGGCCATATCGCCCCACGACATCCCGGCAATCCTTTCAAAAAATAACCAGCTCACCATGTATACCTGCGAGGGTAGTTTTGACCAGAAACGCCGCGTTGTGTACGCCGCTCCGGTTGATTAGTCTACCCACGGAAGTTATATTCCTATATACTGACTTCACATGATTGTTTTTTATTTTTTTCTCGCCCTGCAGGTTTGTTTTATCGTGTACCTTCTCTATTACATTATCGCGTTTCTCTCCGGCGCACCGTTTGTCCCGTCAACCCGCGCTACAAGCGAGTCGATGATTGCAGAGGCCGGAATTAAACGAGGACAAAAAATATATGACCTTGGGTCAGGAAACGGAAAGCTTCTTTTCCTTGCAGCACAAAAGGGTGCACAGGCGGTCGGATTTGAAATCAACCCCATCCTCGTTCTTTTCTCCAATATGCGCGCGTTCTTTTCACCATATAAAAAGCTCATAAAAACGGAACTCAGAGATTTCTGGAAAGCGGATATCACAGACGCGGATGTTGTGTTTGTGTACCTGCTCCCGTGGCGGATGGAGAAGCTCGCGCAAAAGCTGAAAGAGGAAACACGGCCGGGAACGATCATCGTCTCCAACAGCTTCATCTTTCACAAATGGAAAATCCTTAGAGAGGACGCTCCGCACCACGTCTATGTGTTCAAACGATAACAGGATTGACACGGCAGCACCGTTAACGCAATAATCGGGCTATGGCCACCGAATTTGACGGACAGCAGGAAGGGGAACGGGTTCTTTACGTCGTAACCCCGCATAAGATTGCCAAGGACTTGGCAATTGCGAGGATCATATTTCTTGCAGTATTCTTCTTCGGCGTGCTTTTTCTCATAGGGACGGTCGTACCCGCACAGGCGATGACACTTCAGATCGTGGGGTTCATCCTGGCAATCGCGCTTCTTGTCGTCGGCATCTGGTGGAATATCACGGTGTATAAAAAATCGAGATCGTATATAACGGACCGGCGGATCATTAGGTTTGACGTTGTCTCTCCGTTTTTCATGACGAAACGGGCGCTCTTCTGGAATGAGGCCCTGAAGGCCAAAGCGTATTCACCGAATTTTATCTTCAGGTCCTTGAAAATCGGCACCATCGATGTCGAGCCGCAACTGTCAACAGGAGAGGACGTCCGCGTGACCGATGTCTTCTATTTTGAAGACCTCGGCAACTACATCGATAAAATCCTCTTTACCTTCAAAAACACGCCCGGTGAAGTCGCCAACCTTAGACCCTTTGTCCCGAAGCCCAAGGGACA
>CAYLQG010000061.1:3582-8980 GCA_964385705.1 uncultured Gammaproteobacteria bacterium | reverse complement strand
GGTAGGTTGGGTAATCCTGTTAATATGCCCACGATCTGCATTATCCAGAACGACGCGACAATGATGACAAGGCCGATAACCGCTCCGGTGATAGCTTTTTTACCCTGCTCCAGTTTCTTGGTGTCTCCCGATCCTCCTGCCATTATCATACCAAATCCACCGAAGACCAACAAAGCAAACATAATAACGCCCGCGATGACGAATGCGTTTTTCGCAACGACGGTTACAAGACTTCCGATGTCGGTAAAACGTGTAATTGAGGGAAACGATGACTTGAGGTCAACTTCCGCATAGACTTGCTGCATAAATTTAAGTGTAGTTGCTTTCCGTTTGCTTTGTCAACAACGTCCAAATTGTGATATAGTGCGTAGGTTAACTTCATACTATGACAGATCAGCGGGATGAACGTGATCTTGTTGCAAAAATTCTGGCGCGGGACCGACGGGCGTTGTCTTTTTTTTACCGCCATTATACGCCGCGGCTTGGAGCGCTCATCCGGCATAAGATTGATAATCCGGCTGACGCCGAAGAAGTGCTCCAGGATACGTTATTTGCGTTTCTTGAGGCCATCCGCGATTTTCAAGGGAATAGCCAGCTTTCCACCTTTCTTTTTGCGATAGGGAATCATAAAGTTATCGACTATTACCGGCGGAAAAAACTGCGGCAGGTTGTTTTTTCAAGAACCCCGAACCTTGAAGCGCTTGTTTCGCCCATGCTCAATCCTGAAGAGGAGCTTGATACGACCATTATGAAAGAAAAAATTCACCGTGTACTTGCGAGGATTATGCCAAGGTACCGGCAACTCATCGTTTCAAAGTATGAGGAAGACTTATCCGTCGCCCAGATTGCCCAAAAATTTGCACTATCGCTTAAAGGAGCCGAATCGCAGCTGTTTCGGGCCAGAAAAGCATTTGTTGCGCTATTTTTATCGATATAATCGCTTGTCATTCCCGACTTGATCGGGAATCGGTTTTGGCTTTGATTGGAAAGGAAGATCCCCGCCTTCGCGGGGATGACACATGAAAATATATGACTGATGCTCTGTATAACAAATTCGTGAAACGCTGGGAAGAAGTGACCGATCTGCCGACTCAGACGGTCGGGCCTCTGACGCCGTTTTATAAAGCGTTTGTGAAAAGGCTCAAGGTGATGCCGTGGCCGCTTCTTGTGGCGGGATCGCTCGTTCTGGTTGTTGGTCTTTATCTCTTATTGGGTTCTGCGGTGACGCTCCTTGTCACCATACTTCAGCGCGGGTTTTAGCTCCACCCTTCGACTAATATTATATATGGGCCTAAGAAGGCCCTGTTTCTTATGGTAAATGATATTCTCATTGCCGCATACCGTTTTCCGAAGCGCGTTATCGGTGTCATTCTCCGACCGTATGAGACATACCGGAAGATTTCAAGCGACGGAAAGCCGTGGGAATTAGGGTTTATTGCCGTCTGTGCCGTCTGTTATTTTGCAACTGCGGCTATCGTAAAAACATCACTATTCCGTCCATTTCTGCTGACCCGGCAGTTTTTTGCCTTATTTTCAGGTGCGGCGGCTACGTACATCATTGCCGTCGGTTTATTCTGGACAGTCGGGAAATTATTCGGGGCAAAAGGAACGCTTCGGGGGCTTGGTATCTCCTGGGGATACACGCTGCTGCCGACAATCGTCTGGTTTTGGGTAACCTCACTGTTATACGTCACCGTTCCGCCGCCCCGGACGACCGCTCCCATGGGCGTTGCCTTCAGCGTTTTGTACCTGCTTTTTTCGGCAACATTATTGTTTTGGAAAGTAACACTTGCGTATTTGTCTCTCCGGTTTGCTTTACGTCTGGATCTTGTGAAAATACTCGCAACAAGCGCGATTGTTCTCTCTATTCTTGCCGTCTATAGCGTCGGAATGTATTGGCTGGGATTATTCCGCGTCCCGTTTATTTAACCTGATACGACTATGAATATCCGCACAATGAAATCAGTCAAAGAGAGAAGAGAAGCATTGGGGAAATTACTGCACACAGAATTTCCGGCAATCGGATCATTCTCTCTTGATGAACAGACGGCCTCAACGAGAAATTGTGAAAATATGATCGGGGCGGCTCAAATCCCGATGGGCGTTGCGGGGCCGCTCCTCATTAAAGCGCAAATTTCAAACCCAAACAGTCAGAAGGAAAAAGAGTATTATATTCCTCTTGCGACAACCGAAGGCGCGCTTGTCGCTTCTATTAACCGCGGGTGCAAGGCGATCACCCAAAGCGGCGGGGCCGTCGTCGACAGTCATAGGATCGGAGCTACACGCGGGCCTGTTTTCCGTGTAAAAAATCTTACAGAAAACCGGACGCTCCGCACATTTCTTGATACGCGGTTTGACGAACTTAAAGCTGTTGCCGCCGAGACTTCCCATCACCTCGCACTCACCTCCTTTACATCGACCGGCATCGGGAGATACCGGTACATCCGGTTTGTTTTTGATACGCAGGATGCGATGGGGCTTAACATGGTGACCATTGCGACGGAAGCAGTCGCTTCGTATATACGGGAGCAAACGGGGATTGAGTGCCTGGCGCTTTCCGGCAATTACTGCGTTGATAAAAAACCTTCCTGGCTTAATGTGCTTGGGAAACGGGGGATTAAGGTCTGGGCGGAAGTTGTATTCACCAAAAAAGTGCTTAGGGAGACCCTCAAAACCACGTCGCAAAACGTGTACGACGTGTGGCTCGCGAAATGCATGCTGGGGAGTGTGATGAGCGGATCCATGGCGTTTAATGCACAGTTTGCAAATGTCGTGGCCGCGCTCTTCGCGGCAACCGGCCAGGATCTCGCGCATGTTGTCGAAGGGAGTTTGGGCGTGACCACCGCGGAGGTGCTGCCCGGCGGAGATTTGTATATGTGCGTCTATGTTCCCGATCTTATGATCGGCACAGTTGGCGGGGGGACGGGTCTTGCGACCCAACGGGAAGCATTGACGATGTTGGGGGTTGCCGGCAGCTCCCCTGAGGCAGGGTCAGGAAATAACGCGCGGCAATTTGCTGAAATAGTCGGTGCGGCAGTTTTAGCCGGGGAAATATCGCTTTTGGCGTCACTAGAAGAGGGGACGCTTGCAAAAGCACATCAGTCGCTTGCGCGGGGAAAAATATGAAAAATACCGTTGGCATCATTTCATACGGCACGTATATCCCGCTTTACCGCGTGAAACTCGCTGATATCGCCCACGCGTGGCGGAAAAATCCGGGTGACGTTGTAGGTTCTCTTGGGATTATAGAAAAGTCAGTGCCGGGAGTTGATGAGGATGCGGTAACCATTGCTCTTGAGGCTGCAGTAAACGCATTTCACTCGGGCAACGGAAAACCGACCGACGTTGAAGCGCTTTTTGTCGGAAGCGAGAGTCATCCGTATGCAGTCAATCCGACGTCAACGATAGTTGGCGAATTATTAGGCATCGGAAACCATTACCTGGCCGCTGACATGGAATTTGCCTGTAAAGCGGCAACAGCCGGTATGCAGGCAGTCGCCGGGCTTGCAGCATCGGGACACATCAAAACAGGTATGGCGATAGGCGCCGATACGGCTCAAAGTAAACCGCATGACGCACTTGAATACACGTCAGCGTCGGCAGGCGTTGCATATGTAATCGGTACAGAAGCCCCCGCAGTGGAGCTTCTGTCATATACGTCATATTCGTCCGATACACCGGATTTTTGGCGAAGGGACGGCATCCGCTACCCGACGCATGCGGGCCGTTTTACCGGAGAACCTGCGTATTTTGCCCACGTGATGGGCTCTTCAACAGAGCTCCTTAAACAGGCACACATAAAACCCGACGATATAACCCACTGTGTTTTTCATATGCCCAACGCGAAATTTCCCCGCGACGTTGCGAAACGTTTAGGGTTTAGTCATGAACAGCTTCTGCCGTCATTGACCGTTGACCATATCGGCAACCCCTATTCGGCATCATCGCTGTTGGGTCTTGCAGCGACACTCGACGTCGCAAAGCCGGGTGACACGATATTTATGGCATCATACGGATCAGGAGCGGGGAGTGACGCGTTTTTGTGGCAGGTCGGAAAAGGAATTACGGATATACAGAAGAAACGGGAGAATAGAGGTGAATTAGTCCATCAACAGATAGCGCATAAAATGAGCATTGATTACATCGGGTATTTAAAACAAACACACAAGATTTAAAGAGATTGTCATTCCCGCGAAGGCGGGAATCCATATTTCTTTGCAGAGAAAGATCCTCGGATCAAGTCCGAGGATGACAAGGTATATATGAACATTTATATTACGGGGGCCGCAACGACAAAATTCGGTGAACTGTGGGGGGTCAGCCCGAGGGCGCTCGCACGGGAAGCAGTTGACAGCGCACTTCATGACGCCAAACTTCAGACTTCTGATATTGATGCCCTTTTTGTGGGCAACATGCTTTCGGGCATGCTCGGTGGTCAGGAGCATATCGGCGCTTTTTTTGCCGAGGAACTAGGACTTTCTGTCCCGGCATTTAAAATTGAGGGCGCATGTGCATCAGGGGGATTGGCCCTTCATAATGCGGTCAATAGTGTATTATCTGGTCAATATAAAACCGTTGTTGTTTTGGGGGTTGAAAAAATGACCGATCATAAACCGGAAGATGTCGCAACAGCCCTTATGGGCGCAGGACGGGAGGGGGAGCGACTGGCTGGGGCAACATTTCCCGGCCTTTACGCACTTCTTGCGCGGGTGCACATGGCCACATTCGGCACAACCGAAGAACAACTAGCGGCTGTTGCGGTAAAAAATCATTACCATGCGAGTCTCAACCCCAATGCCCAATTTCACACACCGATTACTATCGCTCAGGTGATGAAAAGCTCCTGTGTTGCCGATCCTCTGAAACTCCTTGACTGCTCACCAATTTCTGATGGCGCTGCAGCACTTATCATAACAAGCGATAAGCGGCAGGCCGGCAGGAAACCCGTTGAGATTATCGCATCAGTCACGGCAACCGATTCCTTAGGACTTGCGCAGCGGGAGAGCCTCTTGGAACTAAAGTCGACGAAAAAAGCGGGACAAAAGGCATATGCGCTTTCCCGTCTAACACCTCAAGACGTTGACGTAGCTGAGGTTCATGATTGTTTTACCATTGCCGAAATATTGGCGATGGAAGATTTAGGATTTTACAAAAAAGGGAAAGCTGCGATTGCTATCGCAAACGGGGAAACGACGCTTGGGAAATCGAGACATCTTGTCGTAAATCCCTCCGGGGGACTTAAGGGTTGCGGCCACCCGGTCGGCGCGACGGGCGTGAAGCAGGTGGTCGAGTTGGTTGATCAACTAAAGGGCCGTGCGGGTAGGCGTCAATGTGGTGGCGCCCGCGTGGGACTCGCGCATAATGTCGGTGGCAGCGGAGCCACTGCCACCGTGCATAT
>CAYLQG010000061.1:0-3482 GCA_964385705.1 uncultured Gammaproteobacteria bacterium | reverse complement strand
TATGATTAGTCCTGTTAAAGTCTGGCGGAATCAAAAATTTGTTGCACGCATGGTTGCAAGAACCGGCGTGGTTGTCTCATGGACTGTGATCCGGGTACCTCCCGCCGATTTTGGTTATCAGGCGCCATATCCGGTTGTTCTTGTTAAGCTCGATGACGGCGAATCGATTGCCGCACAGATGGTGGATTATGAGGAGAAGCACCTAGCTATCGGACAAAAAGTCGTGACCGTCGTCCGACGGACAGTCCAAATCGAGACAGATGATGTCATCCCGTACGGGATAAAAGTAAAACCAATATAGCGAGGCACATGAGAAAAATACGCGTATCAGCTCCCGGTAAAGTTCACCTCATGGGTGAGCATGCGGTGGTATACGGAAAACCGGCGCTATTGGCAGCTATTAATCTTCGGCTTTCCGTGACGGTGGAGGAGTTGGGAAAAAACAATTCTACCGGTGAACTGATTACTGTTGTTTCCGCGGAATCTACGGATCACGCACGATATGCAGTAGGTTTTCTTCTTAAGGAGCTAAAAATAGAAGGCCAGACGCCGATTAAAGTCACCATCGACTCTCAAATTCCCGCAGGTTATCACCTGGGCTCATCAGCGGCGCTCGCCGTCGGACTAACCGGTGGAGTTATGTATTTTTTCAAAAACATATGGAACCCGATCCGGATTAATGAACTCGCCTATGAAATTGAAAAGAAACAACACGGAAATCCATCGGGTGGCGACAATACTGCAGTATCAATGGGCGGATTTATATGGTTCCGCAAGGAGCTTGAATTTCTCAAAAGCATCTGGCAGCTGCCGTTTAAACCGCATGATGCGACCAATCATTTCTTTCTCATAAATACCGGAAGACCGAAAGAAACAACGGGGCAAATGGTTGCGCTTGTAAAGGAAAACGTAGCGAAAAATCCGGAGAAAATGCAAAAACTTCTTGATCTCAATGAACAGCAGGTAAAACGGGTGACGGTAGCACTCAAAGAAGGCAACGAAAACGAACTCATTGATGCAATACGGGTTGGCGAAAGAACATTGGAAGGTATGGGAGTTGTAAGTGAGAAAGTAAAACCGTTGATGCGGCAAATTGAAGGCGCGGGGGGGGCGGTGAAGATTTTGGGTGGGGGAGGGGTGAGCGCGGGAACCGGTTTTTTACTTTGTTATCACCGAGATCCGGCGAACATTGAGTCAATCTCAGAAAAATATAAATTTCCGTTGCAAACGATGACGCTCGGCGGAGAAGGAGTAAGGTTAGATGAAAAATAATCGATCGATAACGACGAGCGCTCCCGGAAAATTACTTCTCATGGGAGATCATGCAGTTGTGTATGGATATCCCTGCATCGTGACGGCGATTGACGAACGGATGTTTGCCAACGTATCGTTAATCGAGGAAAAGACGTTGTTATTGAACGCTTCGGATGTGAAGATTACCGGATATAAAAGACCGCTAAGTGAGCTAGGTGCGGGGGATATGCCCGAGGGCGCACGGTTTATTGAGATGGCAGTCAAAAACTTCCACGCAGCATATCCGATGAACTTCGGAGTTACCGTTACGATGAAATCAGAGTTTTCCTCACAATACGGGTTCGGTTCGTCCTCGGCTTCGACTGTGGCTGTTCTTAAAGCGCTTTCGGAACTTTTTGATCGGAATCTCGATGATAAACAACTCTTTGATCTCGCATATAAAACTGTTTTGGATATACAGGGGTCGGGATCTGGCTTTGATGTGGCAGCCGCGATCTGGGGAGGTACGCTGTACTTTACCGGAGGAGGAAAAATGATTGAGCCTCTGACGATCGGCGAAATTCCTTTGGTTGTCGGCTATACAGGGGTGAAAGCTGATACAAAGACACTCATTGGTACTGTTGCGAAATTAAAAGAACAGTATTTGGAGAAAGTTATGCGTATTTTTCAGGCCACTGGCAAACTCGTTGATGAAGGGAAAAAACAGATGATTGAGGGCGATTGGCAGCGCGTCGGGACACTCATGAATTTTAACCAGGATTATCTGCGCGACCTCGGCGTAAGTTCGGAAAAACTGGAATCACTCATCAGTGCCGCAAAAGCCGGTGGGTCATGGGGAGCAAAATTGTCGGGCGCAGGAGGCGGGGATTGCATGATTGCCGTTGCGTCCGAGGAGGCAGCACCGGCTGTAATTGCTGCAATATCAAAAGCCGGCGGCACCGTTCTCACTGTCAGTCCGAATGCGGAGGGGGTTCGTGTGGAAACAACAGACGATCAAAAAGAACTCTTCATTGTTGTTGATAAAAACGATGAGATTATCGGCCATAAAACGCGATACGAATGCCACCACGACAAAACGTTCATCCACCGGACGGTGGGTGCACTTATTTTTAATGATAAGGGAGAACTCCTCTTGCAAAAACGCAGCATGACCAAAGACATGGAGGCGGGGCTATGGGGGATTTCCGCCGCCGGCCACGTGACAAAGGGTCAAACGGATGAAGAGGCGGTACACCGTGAACTTCAGGAAGAGATAGGTGTCGATGTTCCTCTGACATTTGTCAAAAAATTCATTACCGCGAGCGGGCTTGAAACAGAACGGGCAGCTTTATTTCGGGGAATATACAACGGTCCGTTTACGCCCGATGCTCAAGAGGTTGCAGAGCTTAAGTTTTTCGCTCCGCGGGAAATTGCATTATTTGTGGCAAGCAGAAAATTAATTCTTACGGCAGCGGCAGCGCAATCACTTACGGAAGCAGGTGTCTTATGAAAGCGACCGCTCAGGCGCCTTCTAACATCGCGTTTATTAAATATTGGGGAAAAAGAGACGATGCGCTCCGGATTCCGTCAAATTCATCAATATCCATGAATATATCAGGAGCGACAACGACCACGACGGTTGAGTTTTCTTCTCATTTTTCCGTGGATTCGGTTGAATTGGTCGGCGGCGAGTTCTCGGCCCGCGAGAAGCAAAAAGTGATTGATCACGTTGACCGGATCCGTAAGCTGGCTTATAGCAGCGACGGGGTGAAGGTAAAAACAAAAAATACGTTTCCGAAGGGCGCGGGGATTGCGTCGTCGGCTTCAGGGTTCGCCGCGCTTACCGTAGCCGGCTGTGAAGCCGGAGGCTTGAAACTATCTGAAAAAGAGATCTCCGTTTTAGCACGTATCGGCTCAGGCTCTGCGTGCCGGTCGATTCCGGACGGATTTGTAAAATGGGAAACGGGAGAAACGTCCCAAGCTTCATTTGCCTATTCATTGTTCCCTGAGACATATTGGGATCTCCGTGATCTCTTGGTTCTTGTTGATTCAGGACAAAAAACGATATCGACAACGGAGGGTATGGACAGGGTTTCAACAAGCCCATTTTGGAATTTGAGGAGTAACGATATACAGGAGCGGATCGTGAGAGTGGAGCATGGATTGAAGACGAAGGATTTAACGGAATTGGGAAAGGCAATGGAGGAAGACTGTATGAGTATGCATGCAGTTTCGATGACAGAGGAGCC
>CAYLQG010000060.1:0-9189 GCA_964385705.1 uncultured Gammaproteobacteria bacterium | reverse complement strand
TTTTTTTCCTTGGTAACGACAACTTCAACGAGTCCTTCGTGTCCTGTCGACGGCGGGTGACCGTAATACACGATACTGCCGATAGGAGCGTGAGCGATGACGGGCAGGGTAAGGAGATCTTCTTCGCCGTCAACGACCAGCACCACCCGTTTGCGCGCTCGGATGCCGTTTGCCCATGATTCGATAGCTTCAACCGCCGCCTTCGCGATAAATCCCGGGCCGCTCTTCACGCGGATGACGCGATATTCTTTGGGAAATTTGAATGACTCAAACGGCTGATAGGGCTTCCTTTCAACCTGCAAATCAATGATCGCAAGCGCAGGCTTTACCCCGCACAAAAACACCGTCTCTGTCGTCACATCACCGACGGCAATCACAATATTATCGTGATTCTTCTGAACCGCTTTTTTGATACCGCCTGATTCCAGAATTTTCCCTAAGGGTTTTTGCAATTCAGGCCGCAAACTATCGGGAAGCAGTAGTCTCCCCTCCCCGTCAATTTCTCCCTCGCGCATGCGCGTCGAGGAAATGGTCCGCCGGTCCTCGGCGGGAATAAGCTCAACTTCAACAATCGCAAGCGGCGGAAGTCCGCGCTCGTGGCGGAGCATATTTATCTCATCGGCGACCGCGCGGTTATCACGCGTGACGGCAATTGCGTCAAAATCCTGGCCGATGATCGTCGGCCCCCACCGGTTGTCGAGTGGAACAATCATGGTCCGTTCAGCAAATCCTTGGTGCCTCAACCACGCTGTAAGCGCCTGATACCGCTTACTGTGCGGCGCTATTTCTTTGCCATTTTTGAACCGGCGGATATACGCCTCGCTCGTAAGGCCGATGGTGACCCACGTACCCGCGGCAAACGTTTTGGTAAGTAAATGGGTGTGACCCTTGTGAAGTCCATCAAACGTCCCGCCGACGACGATGTGTTTAAACATATGTTAATAGTACGATCTCCGCCTTATGGAGTAAAGTACATGAAAATGATATACTATGATATAGTTATGAACACGGAACTTGAGGTGCTTCATGCAACGGAAAACGAGGCAAACCGAAGTTTTGAACGGTTATCACCCCTGCTTTTGAATGCTGCCAGAACACTTAACCCGCGCATCGGAAGAGATCCGGCCGAGTCGCTTTTTTACGTGTTTAAAATACTCCGGTCGGAGGGCATTCCCCTCACGCCTGATTATTTTCCTTCCGGTGCAGCTGCTATTGCAGAAACCGCGCGAATGATACAACTTGTAAATCTGCGGATGCCCGATAACCAACCAATAACCTTTGAGAGCGAGCAGCGAGTTGTTGATTGGTCTGAAGGAATGTACAAAATCAGCATGTCATGGAGAAAGAAAGAATGGGAGCGGCCCGCCAGATTGTTCCAATTTGGAATTACGTCTGATTCTGCCGGCCGGCTTGTTTTTAAAAATATTCAAAAACACCTTCTGGGACTGAATTATCGTAAAAATGCAAACCCCTCTGAACCGGAGACTCTAAAGGAAAAGCGGCACGCAGATAGCGTCATGAAACATATAGAAGAAAGAACGAAAGAATTCCCTGAGTTATATGGTTTTTTATGTGTTTCAATGCTTTTCGGTCCGTACGCCGCAAACGGGGAAATCCTGTTTCCCACTCCCGAATACCAGCCCGCAGTCGCCGTACGACAGAACCGCATCGCCTTACTTGATATCGAACAGATGACGTTCCGGGATAATAAAGACGATGAACTAATGAGACAGATCGAGAAAATTCAGCATGATATAGAGATGATTCAATCGCGAACTGACTTTGCACGAATGCTTGCGGCTCTTCATATACCCGTATCGCAAGCAAACCGCGAGGGTTACCTCATAACAACCCTGCAGGATATCCGTCAAGGTTTAGATACTTTCTGGCCTCAGGATACAGGGCCGGACGTATACCCGCTCCGAAAAATTCTTCAGTCAATTGTCTCAAACCAGAGGGCAACCGGATTGGGGTAAGATTATCTGTTTATCCGGTACACTCCCACAAATTCATCATCCAACGGCTTTTTGAACTTGGTCAATAGTGTCATGTACTTTTCCAGGCCGCCATATTGATTCCCGCGGGAAACGAAATACCACGGACGGTTATTGAGGACGCCGTAATTCAACACTTGTTTTATCTCATCGAGATAAAACACGGGAATATGCGCCCGCGTCATATAGCTTAGGACCGCATCCTCAGGATTACCGCTGTCGAGGCGTACGAAGACCACGATAGGCTGTTTCACTGATTCACGCGCCAGATACGCGACAGCCTCCGAAATACCCCACCCCGATTGCCAACTCATCACATATTGGCCGAAGTCCAGCTGAGCAGCCGGAAGCGGTTGAAGCACCCGATAGAACGATAATGGGGCCACGGAAAGAAGCACGCCCGCAATGGCCACGGAAACAATACTACCGTATCTCACAATCGTATTCTTTTGATTCGATATCCAATAAGCGGCCACCATGAGTAAAGGCACGCTCGTAGCCACGATATAGCGGGCGGTCAGACTTGTTAATAATGCGTAGACAATAAGTACCGGTCCGAAAACCCACACCGCCAATAGCTGCACCTCCCGTTTTTTCCTGAACTGCCAAAGGGCGATACAAACGACGATGATCGTTAAAGGCCCGGCAAACGCGATAAACCATTCTACAATCGCTCTACCGTTATTCAGCCATTGGGCAAGCGGCGTCGTAACAATTTGGGCAATTGTTTTCGTTCGTATAATAGCCGTTGTTGTTTTTGTATAATCGAAATTCGGATTAAAAAGAACCGGCACCATGAACGCAAATGCTACGAGCGCACCAATGATAAGCCAGCCCAACGCCTCATGCCACTTCCCTATCCACTGTTTCCAGTTGATAAGCAATGTAAGAAATATCAGAGGAACCGTAAGGAGCATTGTAGATTTATACCACCAGCCAAGGGCCACGACGGCTCCGAGCGCGAGTGCTTTCCATAATGCCGGCTTTGCGCTAAATAATAATGAGAGGTAAAGGGTAAGCGTAAAGCACGCGGTAATCGGGCTTTCGGCAAGAGCGAGTGTGTCAAAAAGGATAAGAAACGGGCAAAAGGCGATGAGAAGTAATCCGTAATCCGTAATCGGTAATCGGGAAAAGAGCGCACTTCTTTTGTCATCCTCGGGCCGAAGGACCCGAGGATCCATTTTGATTCCGTCGGGGGATTCCCGCCTTCGCGGGAATGACATACGAGACAATAATAAGTATACGCTCCAAAACGTGATACAGGACCAAAGGATACTAACGAGGCGCATGGAGATCAAAGGGTCGATGGGCAGGAGTTGTGCAGTACCGAATGATATGGCGACAAGCGGCTGTTTGCCGTCCAGCGTCCACGCCCACCAATGTCCGGGATTTTGTAAAAACCCGAGGCCCCAATGCATGTAAATAGATTCATCGTTAAAAATAGGCAATCTGAAGGCCAACACGAGGCGAAGGAGTAAGAATAAAGCAAATATCACCCAAACCCGGCGGTTCATGAGTAGATAGTACCACGAAATTTGTATACGGATTTAACCATAAATGAAAGTTGCAATTATTATAGGCTTATAATACAATATATCTATCATGAACTATGAGGGCTACATTCCCGACCTCGGGACGACAAACCCGACATTTCTGACGATTCCGACAGATGATCAGAAGTATCTTCGTGCTTTTGATACAGAAGTTATTGGACATACTATCGGAAGCGATTTTTTCATTAAAATGGCTTTGAGAGCGTATGACTGTGATGATCCAACCAAAATAGACATTCAAAACGGCGCACGGATGCTTCTTCAAACAGGACGCATAGTTAATCAAACGAACCTTAATACTCCGGCCGTCGAATCGTTTTCCTTGTCACTGAAACAAAAAGATACATTTATCGACGGCATTTTCGAAGCAACGTTTGCAACCAAAATCAACGGATCTGATGTACGGCTTTTTGAACTCGGCTTCTTTGCCGACGAGGAAGGCGATCTCGTTATAAAACAAGTACAAAAACACAGACTCGGATCGAATTTTCGAAAAAACGGACATCGGAAGACCGAGCATTTATTCAATGAAAAAAAGGATGGAGATATATATTGGAGAACGCTCACCAAAACAAGTGGCTACCCACCGGAGCTTTACGGATTTTTTATCGGCGCGCTTCTCCTCGGACCACATGCTAATAACGGCATGATTATTTTCCCTGAAACGGAATATCAGGATGAAATACAAAAACGCCGCGCACTTATTCAGGTACGGCATGATGATGATTCCCCTGAGCAACAAGAAATAACCAAGCTCCTTTATAAAGATATTGAGGCTATCGCTGCACGTACAGATTTCTATTCCATGCTAACCGCAATCGGAGTTCCTGTTGAAAGACACAAAGAGGGATACATGCACACGTCGTTAAACTCACTGCTTCAAGCTGTCCAATATCATTGGACCGACGATGAAAACAGCTTTCGATATCCGTATAGAAAAACACTGTACTCGATCTATAATATGCAGATGTAATGAGGGATGAACTAGTCCGGAGTTCCTAAGAAACGAGAGATTGCTTCGCCGTATGAACGGCCTCGCAATGACAACTTATGTAACGATCCCCTTCCAGTCTTCCCAAAAACGGGCAACGCCCGAATCGGTAAGATCATGGTGAATGTCAAATGCTTGCCAATCCTGATCCAGGGAGAGCTCTTTATACGGAATTGCTGTTAACCCCGGCGCATCGTACACGAAATCACTCCCCGGCACTGTAAATCCTCCATCACTCCATTCTTTAAAAACTTTAAAAGGGATTGTTACGACGTGACTTTTAAGCCATAATGCATACATTAAGTGTTTGATTGTTCTTACGCTTGCGGTGAGCACATTTACATGACCATCACCCGTTTTCAGCATGGTAACCTCATTAACGACGACATCCATTCCGTTTTCCCCGCGATCATCGAGTCTCCCGACAAACGGCGAGACGAACACATCATAATTATGCGTTTTGGTCGCCGCATAGACGGCAGCTGCCTGTTCCTGGGAAAAGTTTAGGGTGATGTTGACCGGCCCTTCTTCACAAAATTCTTCGACCGCCGTAAGTCCCGCTGTTGTACACGGAAACTTAATAACGCCGTTTTTGATCCATGTAAGACGGTCGCGGGCCTGGGATAGCATTTCTTCTGCCGTCAATGTTGCAGGATCGCCGATAACCTGGATGGAAATTTTCCCATCGGGGATGATCGCACTCATTTGTGTAACAACCCGTCGGTACTCGCTAAACGCCTCTTCCATTGATACTTTTTTCCCACCGTTTTTGGACGAAAAATTTTTGGCTATGAGCGTCGGATTCGTGGTCTGTCCGTCAAGTCCCGGGTAACCGGCTTTTTTAAGTAATGCATCAGCCTGTTTGGTCTCCTCCGGATCTCCCCCGTCTATGTAAATATGTGATGGTAAATTCATATATTATTCATTCTGCGCTTCGGTCGGTGTGCAATTTGTGCGCATCCGTCAAGCAACGTTACTTAATATCTCGTCAGACCATACTCTGCGTGACGGTGCTGTCAAATTGTACGCCTCCCCGCGCAGTATTGTTATTTACTTACTTTCACGAATGCCCGCACTGATTCCATTATATCAGCGCTCGCAATCCCCTCGTAGTCAAGAAGCTGTGCTGCCTTACCGGATCTCGGCGTTTTATTCACTGAAAGGTGAATAAACGGAACGGTGGATCGGCCCACAATGGCTGCCGCCACCGCTTCTCCCAATCCCCCTTCTGGATAATGATCTTCAACGACAATGATTGCTTTTGTCTCTTTTGCAGATGTTAGTAATGTTTTTTTATCGATCGGTTTAATGGAATAGGCGTCGATAACCCGAATGCCTATGCCGTCAATCTGAAGCTGTTCCTGCGCCTTAAGCGCTTCAAAAAGCGTGATACCGGCTGCCACGACCGTAACGACTTCTTTCGTGTTTGCGTGATGTGTTTTACTGCCGCCGACCGGAAATGCATCGTCTTTTCCGTACAAAATCGGCGTCTCCGGCCGGGTCGTACGGATGTAGCAGATGCCGCGTGTATTTAATGCGTCTTCGGTAAGCCGCTCCGTTGCATAAGCGTCAGCCGGATAAAGGACGGTCGATCCGTGCACGGTGCGAAATAACGCAAGATCTTCAAGCCCCATCTGCGACGGACCATCTTCGCCGATTGAAACCCCGGCATGAGAACCGTTAAATATGATAGAGGAACCGGAAAATGCTGCCATCCGGATTTGGTCGGCAGCGCGGGTTAAAAAACAGGCAAATGACGAAACAACCGGATGAAACCCCCGGGCAGAGAGTCCGACAGCGACGCCGGTCATATTCTGCTCAGCGATAAAGAGTTCAAAAAATCGTTTAGGATATGCGGCTCCGAAAAATTCCGTATAGGTCGAGTTTTTAACGTCGCCGTCAACGACAACAATGTGCGGGTCGGTAGCCCCTACGCGCTTGAGCGCATTACCGAATGCCTTGCGTGTCGCGACCGGCTTTGTGGGATCATACGAGGGTGCCTGCGAGGTCATTTTGTCTAGGGTAAGCGATACGGTGACGCCCGGAGGCTTTCCAACGACGCCTCTCACTTTCATATCAACAGGTGCAATCTCCGTGATCGCCTTCTCAAGCTCGTCTTTTGACAGCGGTTTCCCGTGCCAACCCGGCATATTTTCGATGAATGAGACGCCTTTGCCCTTCACAGTTTTGGCAAGAATGACGGTTGGGCCGCGTCCGTCAAGTGCTTCCATCCACGCAGAATCAACAGACGCAATATCATTCCCATCACTTACGGTGATGACGCGCCATCCAAATGCTTCGAAGCGCCGCTGATATATCCCAAGTTCGTATTCGTACATCGTCGGATCCGACTGTCCCAAACGGTTGACATCGACAACGAGGTACAGATTGTTCATCTTTTTAAAACTCGAAGCTGCGGCTGCCTCCCACACCGATCCTTCGGCAATTTCCCCGTCGCCGGCCAGGATAAATACGCGGGGGAGGTTCATCGTTATTGGTTCATTGTTCGTGGTCTTTGTTTTGCCATCAACTATGAACGACGAACCATCAACCAATTGCATCGCGAGCGCCTCACCGAGTCCTATGGACAACCCTTGTCCCAAGCTGCCGGTCGCCGCCTCGGTGTAGCGGAAACGCTCGGTCGGGTGACCCTCAAGGCTGCTGTCAAATGTCCGGTATTTCATGAGTTCTTCCTCGGTGATAGCACCCGCTGCGGCATACAGAGAATAATAAAGGGGTGAGGCGTGGCCTTTGCTGAAAATCACACGGTCGTTGCCGGGGTCTTTGGGGTCGGCCAAGTTGTACCTCAAGTACTTAAAAAATAATACGGTCATAAGTTCCACAGCGGAAAGCGATGATGACGGGTGTCCCGAGCCGGCTTGAGTTGTAATAGTGAGGATGTAGTAGCGGATGAGGTGTGTCAGTTTATCAAGAGAGATCTTATTCATGAAGCTATCATACTCCCGGAAAGCAGTATCCGTCCAGATGTTAAATAAGTATCCAGAGTATAAAAAGGTATATGGCGCCGATTTGAGTTAAAAACTTAACTACCCTCACTCCCTGTTGGATAGCGAGTAACTGCTGTTGTCGCCCGCGAAGCGAAATCCATATGCCGTAAAAAAGATACATGATGGGGAGGAATATAACGCCGGGGATAGTAAATGATGCCCACATATACATACCAAAAATAAGGTAAAGAATTGCGGCTATGATTGCCAAAATGAGACCCAGACGAAGACTCGCGTCTACTCCCAGTACCACATGCGTACTGTGTAAACCCGCCTTTTGGTCACCCTCTATATCTGCGATCTGATATGGAAATGCGGCACCCAAAACCGCAACGCTGGTAATAATGATGAAGGCAATAGTCATATCGTTATTTGCTACTCCCCACACGGGCGCCAGAAAGGGCAAAATCCAGGTTGCTGCCATCTGCGAAGCCAAATCCAGACCGAATATGCCCTTGAACCGTATAGGTTTTAATGAATACAATATCGCAATTATATAAATTGCCATCCCCCACCATACCAATCCGGCAAGAAAACTCAAATACAGTCCGGCAAGCGAACACAGGATAAACAGGATTGAAACGATACGCGCATCCAACACATCAGTCGCGCGGATATGGACGCTGTTCCAGCTTAGTTTATCGGTATCACTCCTGTCTGTGATCTCATTGAGGATGAATGCTGCGAAACCTAAAAAGACTACTGCGGAAATCCAAAACAGAATCGTGGTCGAGCGTTCCCGGACAAAAAGTCCGGCGGCAGTAACTGCGGTGATTTCAAAATAGTGATCCGTAAGCCGGAGAAGCCGTATGTATTTCCCCATACTTCCCTTAATAATATCATGGGATTAATGCTCCGTCAGGACCCACTAACTCATCTTTTCCAAATTGATTGTGGAGTTGACTATATTGAGAACATGAGACTCTGTAGCAAAATATCTTCAAATTCGATATATGTATTCTATCGTACATATTATTTTGATTTGTATTGATACAGTTTATCTAATCCATGGAAAATACCGCTAAGGAGCCCCAAATTACACCTGTCTATGCGCCCCGCATCAGGAGGCTTGCTGCAGCACTCATCGACGGAATGATTTTAGGAGTGATATCCGGGGTGATCCGTGCATCGTTTGCCGGCAACGACCTCACGCATATTACCCTCACTAGCGGTCAGTCGTCATTTACTACGTCAATTTCATTCCTTATTTCCGCGTTCTATTCAATCGGCTTTTGGGTAAAGCGTGACGGACAGACACCGGGCAAGCAGGCCATGCATATTAAAGTGGTACGCGAGTCCAACGAGCCCATGGATTGGTTTACCGGAATCGTGCGGTATTTAAGCACATTTCTATCGGGAGCGGTTTTGGGTTTGGGATACATTTGGATTCTTTTTGACCCGAAGCGTCAGGCGTGGCACGATAAAATAGCCAAAACGCTCGTTGTTGAATCTGACGATCAGAAACCGAACGGGTGTTTCACATTCTTCGGTTGTTTTCTCCCGCTTTTATTTATCGTATTTGTAGCCGCGGCAGGTGCATATTTTGCATTTCAAAAAATCAAACTGAACGAAGCAAAGTCCCCGACAAGTACCTCGTTGTCCAAAACCCTCAACGCCATGAGTCCCGCAGCGAAAGTTCATTA
>CAYLQG010000059.1:0-9199 GCA_964385705.1 uncultured Gammaproteobacteria bacterium | reverse complement strand
AGGACTATAATGCTGACCATTGCATCCGCATTTCATCTATACAAATTTGCGGATCAGGCCAACAACTTTGCCCTGGATTTTCACATGCGTGGTAAATATGGGAGACATGGTGGCGTTTGCGGGCATGAGCTTGATGCGGTCCTTCTCGAAATAAATGCGTTTGAGGGTGGCGAGACCGTTTGGGAGGAGTGCAACGACGATATCGCCGTTTTGGGCATCCTGCTGGTGCTGTATGACAACGTAGTCTCCGTCCATAATGCCGTCATCGATCATCGATGTGCCTTTTACCTGGAGAATATAGCTCGGTTTATTGGATGAAATCATGCCGGGGGCAACGGACATATAGAAATTCGGGTCCGTATACGGTTCAAGCGGACTGCCCGCTGCGATAAACCCGAGAACCGGCAGTTCGACGGCAGTTGTTGCGTTGCCGGAGCGGTAGTTGGCCTGAACGATTTCAAGGCCGCGCGCCGTGCCGTCAAGCTTGTTGATATAGCCCTTTTGACGGAGGCGGTCGATGTGTTCATGGACTGTGGCCGGAGAGTTCATACCGAGCGCTGTGCCTATCTCTTTGAGCGTCGGGGCGTATCCGTAGCGCTGAATAAATTGTGTGATAAACTCTAGAAGTTGTCGTTCTTTATTGTAAAGTGTTGCTGGCATAGGTTAACCGAAAATATGATATGATTATTCTCAGTATTCCAAAATATACCCGAACTGTCAAGGGCATCTATCGCAATATTTCTATATCAAACTAAAATAAAACCGAAAGACTTTTATGAAATTTTCCCTGAAATCATCGTTTGTGCCGACCGGAGATCAGCCTGAGGCTATCACCGCACTTACCGAGAACCTTAAGAAGAAGGTTGGCGAACAGGTGCTATTGGGCGTGACCGGAAGCGGAAAAACCTTCACAATCGCCAATGTGATTCAAAAGATTCAGCGGCCGACGCTCGTGATTTCGCACAACAAGACGCTTGCGGCCCAGCTGTATCAGGAATTCCGCGATTTTTTCCCCGATAACGCAGTCTCCTATTTCGTTTCGTACTACGATTATTACCAACCGGAAGCATACTTGCCCCAGACAGACACGTATATCGAAAAAGAGACACAGATCAATGAAGAAATCGACAAACTGCGCCTTGCCGCAACAACAAATCTATTGACGAGAAAAGATGTCATTGTGGTCGCCTCCGTCTCCTGTATTTACAACATCGGCTCTCCCAAAGAATACGGCAGCTTCATTCTTGAACTCAAACGCGGGGTAAAAGTGACACGGGAAAGTATTTTCGAGCGCCTTATCCAGCTTCAATATGAACGGAGCGACTTTGGATTTACGCGTGGCACGTTCCGGGTGAGGGGTGACGCCATTGATCTTTATCCGGCATATCTTGACACATCGATACGCATCGTGCTTGACGGCATGTACATCTCGGGACTTGAAGAACTTGACCCCTTGACCGGCGAAAAGATTCAGGATCTTGAGGGGACGGTTATTTACCCCGCAAAACACTACATGATGGACCCCAAAAGCCACAAAGAGGTTTTTAAAGAGATTGAGGATGACTTGGACAAGCAACTTGCGAAATTTAAACAACAAGGGAAAATATTAGAAGCGCACCGGCTTGACCAGCGGGTCCATTTTGATCTCGAGATGATCCAGGAGATGGGCTATGTGAACGGAATAGAAAATTATTCCCGGTATTTCGACGGCCGCAAATCCGGTGATCCGCCGTTTACGCTTCTTGACTACTTTGACGCTGCAGCAGGCCGTGACTGGCTTCTTGTTATCGACGAGTCTCATATGACTATTCCTCAGATTCGGGGTATGTATAACGGGGACCGGAGTCGGAAACAGACGCTTATCGATTACGGATTCAGACTTCCGGCGGCTCTCGATAACCGCCCCATGCGGTTTGAGGAATTTACACGGCTCATGCCGCAGACTGTATACGTATCGGCAACCCCAGACCAATACGAGATGAGCCGTGCAAATGAGGCAGCGTCGAAGCAGACTTCAGGCAACGGCATTGTGGAGCAGCTCGTTCGCCCTACGGGGCTTATTGACCCCAAGGTCTCAGTGAGACCGGTTGGGAGTCAAATACCCGATCTATTCGCAGAAATTCAAAAGAGGGTTACACTTCATGAACGGACCCTCGTGTCGACACTTACCAAGCAAATGGCCGAGGATCTGACCGAATTTCTCAAAGAGAAAGGAATTCTCGTACAGTATCTGCATTCGGATGTACAGACGCTTGATCGTTCAGACATCCTCGACGATCTCCGGAAAGGCACGTTCGACGTCATTGTCGGCGTCAATCTCCTCCGGGAGGGGCTTGATCTACCGGAAGTTTCCCTTGTCGCCATCCTTGATGCGGATAAAGAAGGGTTCCTCCGGAGCCGGACAAGTCTTGTACAGACAATGGGACGTGCATCAAGGCATGTCGCGGGTGAAGTCATCCTCTATGCCGACCGCATGACGGACTCAATGACCTATGCTATTGAGGAGGTAGGGCGAAGGCGAAAGGTCCAATTGGAATTCAATAAGGCCCACAACATAACACCGGTGTCCATTCACAAACCCATTCGGGATCAGCTTGTTGAGCGGGGGCAAGAAGATAAAAAGCATGCGCAAACTGTGGAATCAATGCTCGGGATGGAAGAGAAGGATATTGAGTCCCTCACTCCTATGGATAAGAAGCAATTTGTTATTAAACTCACCAAAGAGATGCGGGGAGCAAGTCGTGAGCTTAACTTTGAACTTGCGGCCAAGTTGCGGGACTTCATCGCAACACTTACTGACTAATGGTATAATCTACAGGCCCCGGAACCATCCGAGGGCACTTTTGCGTCGCAAAAGAATAAACCAATAATCCAATAAGCAAATATTCAAATAAGGAATTCTATGGACAAACTTATAATCCGCGGTGCGCGGCAACATAACCTCAAGAATGTCAATCTGGAGCTTCCGAAGAATAAGCTCATCGTTTTTACGGGACTTTCAGGCTCCGGCAAATCCTCTCTTGCGTTTGACACGATTTACGCCGAAGGGCAACGACGATATGTTGAGTCGCTTTCCTCTTACGCGCGGCAATTTTTGGGTATCATGGATAAGCCGGATGTCGACGTCATCGAGGGGTTGTCTCCGTCCATATCGATTGACCAAAAATCGACGTCACATAACCCCCGTTCGACGGTTGGTACCGTCACCGAAATTTATGATTACATGCGGCTTCTTTTTGCGAGAATCGGTCACCCGCACTGTCCGAATTGCGGACGCGAGATCAGTAAACTATCCATCGCCCAGATCGTTACGCTCGTAAGCGAGTTAACAAAAGACGAGTTTGAGAAGTCACCGAAAAAGCATATCAGACTCATGGTTCTGGCCCCCATTATCCGGGACCGTAAAGGCGAATTCCTTCAGCTTTTTGATAACCTGAGGTCAAAGGGATACCGTCAGGTGCGCGTTGACGGATATTTCTTTGGGATCAATGAGGATATCGCCCTCATTAAAACGAATAAACACACCATTGAGGCTGTGGTTGACCGCATCACCATCGAAAAACATGAGATTAGCGGTCAAATAGATGTAAAACTGCGCTCCAGACTTAATCAGGCCATTGAGCAGAGTCTTTCGTTATCCGACGGCATGGTCACCGTGGGATTTGTCGAAGACAGCGGCTTTACGTTTCCTGAGAAGCCGAAAAAAATGAGCACCCATATTTATTCGGAAAAATTTGCGTGCCCGGTTTGCAATATTTCGATTCCCGAGATAGAGCCGCGGTCATTTTCATTCAACACGCCCCACGGAGCATGTCCCGAGTGTAGCGGCATCGGAACAATCCTGACGGTAGAGCCGACGCTTGTCCTGAGTCCCGGTCTCTCGATCACTGAAGGGGGCATCCTGCCGTTTGCACGGATGTTTTTTCACGATACGTGGTATTCACGGGTGATTGGCACGGTTGCGAAAGAATGCGGGATAGATCCGCGTGCGCCGCTCTCCAATATGACCGCTAAACAAAAGGACATATTGCTCAATGGAACTGGAGATAAACTGTATCGGGTGAGCGGTACCAACCGATTCGGCGAAGCAACGACGATTGAAGAAAGTTTCCACGGTATTCTCCCGGAGCTTAAGAAACGTTTTCTTGAGACGGAATCCGAGTTTGTGCGGGCCGAAATTGAAAAGTACATGCGGCAGGAAATATGCCCAACCTGCGGCGGGAAGCGGCTGAAAAAAGAGGCCCTCACCATAACCATCGATAAATTTTCAATCGCTGACATTACAGCCCTTTCTATAACCGATGCGTTCAGTTGGATTGACACGCTCAAAGGCGGTAAGAAAGAGTTGTTGAGCTCACAGGAATTAACTATTGCATCGCCCGTTATTAAAGAGATTCTCGTCCGTCTGCAGTTCCTTACGCGCGTCGGACTTGAATATCTGACCCTCGGGCGGAGTGCCACAACGCTCGCAGGAGGAGAGGCCCAGCGCATCCGGCTCGCCTCTCAGATAGGCTCTGGTTTATCGGGCGTCCTTTATGTACTTGATGAGCCGTCCATCGGTCTTCACCCGAGAGATAACAGCAAACTCATTGATACGCTCAAGGCTCTTCGTGATTTAGGCAATACCGTCATCGTTGTTGAGCACGACCGCGAAATGATGGAAGCTTCCGATTATCTTGTTGATTTCGGGCCCGGTGCGGGTGAACACGGGGGGCACGTCATTGCACAGGGGACGGTCGCGGAAGTCAAAAAGAATCCGAAGTCCATCACCGCGAAGTATCTCAATGATGAGCGGTCCATCCACCGTCCGACGCAGGTAGTCAAGGCGGGGGATTCGCACGAGTCATTTGTTCTTCGGGGTGCTGCGGAAAATAATTTAAAAAGTATAGATGTTTCGTTCCCTATCGGAAAATTTATTTCCGTTACGGGCGTATCCGGTTCAGGGAAATCAACGCTCATTGTTGAAACGCTGTATCGTGCGTTGGCCCGGCACTTTAATTCGCTCTCAAAGGAAAATCCCGGTAAATATACGGATATCGACCATATCGATCTTGTCGATAAAGCCATTCTTATCGATCAATCCCCAATCGGCAGGACGCCGCGGAGTAATCCTGCGACGTATACCGGGATTTTTTCCCACATCCGTGAGATTTTTGCGATGCTGCCGGAATCAAGAATGCGCGGCTATACACCGGGCCGGTTTTCATTCAACGTCCGTGGAGGCAGGTGCGAGGCATGCGAGGGAGAGGGACAGATAAAAATTGAAATGCAGTTTCTATCCGATGTCTATGTCACGTGCGAGGTTTGCCGCGGCACGAGATACAATTCGGAAACACTGGAAGCCCAGTATCACGGTAAAAATATTTCCCAGGTTCTCAACATGACGGTCGAGGAAGCAGTTGTCTTTTTTGCGAATCACCCGATATTATCGGACAAATTGCACGTTATCGAAGACGTTGGCTTAGGCTATATGCGTCTCGGGCAGTCTGCAACGACGCTATCAGGCGGTGAAGCGCAGCGTGTCAAACTGGCATCAGAACTGCACCGGCGTTCGACTGGTAAAACCGTCTATATACTCGACGAACCGACAACCGGCCTTCATTTTGCGGATCTTGAAAAACTGCTCGCTGTCCTTCATAAACTTACCCAACTCGGCAACACGGTCATCGTTATCGAACATAATCTCGATATTATTAAAAACGCGGACTACATCATCGATTTGGGACCTGAGGGTGGTGACGGGGGCGGCAGGATCGTTGCGACCGGCTCGCCGAAGCAGATAGCTGCCAATAAAGCTTCTTATACAGGACAGTTTCTGAAAAAAATACTAGAATAAAACAACATGCATAAATGGCTGTATGGATTTCTCGTAATAATTAGCATTGTATGCGTTCTTCTTTTTGCCCAGCCCCCTCGGGCGTTTGCAGCAGGAGAATTCCAGGCGGATTATAACGTTGAATACGCAGTGGCTCCGAGCGGGATAACAATCGTTACACAGAATGTAACACTCACAAATAAAGAATCAAATCTTTATCCCCAAAAATATTCGATCATTATTGACTCACAAAGAATAAAAAATGTTCTCGCGTACGATAATGGCGGGTTGGTGACACCGCAGATAACGCAAACGAACGGGAAAACCGATATCATTCTTGCATTTAACCAGCAAGTTGTCGGACTCGGCAAACAGCTTCACTTTTCTCTCCGCTATGAGGATGACGAGATTGCCCGAAAATTGGGAACGGTTTGGGAAATAAATATTCCCGGCGTTGCAAATGATCCCGACCTTGCGTCATATACCGTGACGCTCCGAGTACCGCCGATTTTCGGAACAAATGCCTATATGACGCCGCCCCCTGCTTCCGGCACCCAGTGGACAAAAGACCAGATGGTTTCGGGAGGAATCAGCGCAGCATATGGCACGGAGCAGGATTTTGACTTAGGGCTTTCGTACTACCTCTCAAATCCCGGGGTTTCTCCGAAGTCGGCGGAAATTGCACTGCCGCCCAATACGGCATTCCAAAAAATACTGATTAAATCGATCAATCCGAAGCCAGAGACCGTGCTCAAAGACGATGACGGTAATTGGCTGGCACAGTATAATCTGCTACCGGGCCAATCAATGGAGGTCGAGACGACTATTACGGCCGCCATCCACCTCAACCCCTATCCTCAATCGACAGAACCGCTTGTTGACCGGAGCGTCTACCTTCGTCCTCAAAAATATTGGGAGACGCAGAGCCAGCAAATTGAAGATTTAGCCAAAACATACAAAACACCGCACGATATTTACAATTACGTTACCCATGCCTTATCGTACGACTATACACGTGTTAACGGACAAGCGGTCCGTAAAGGCGCCCTTGCGGCTCTCGCGGATCCTACGCACTCGATCTGCATGGAATTTACCGATCTGTTTGTGGCTATTGCGCGAGCGGCCGGAATCCCTGCCCGCGAAGTCATCGGATATGCCTACACGACCAATTCAAAGCTCAGGCCACTTTCTCTCGTATCCGATGTTCTCCATGCCTGGCCTGAGTTTTATGACGACGCCCGGAAGATTTGGATCCCCGTCGATCCGACGTGGGCCAATACGACCGGCGGTATTGATTATTTTGATAAACTGGATTTCAACCATATAGCGTTTTCGCTCGAAGGAGTCTCAAGTGAATACCCGTATCCTGCAGGTTTTTACAAAAAACCCGGGAGTACGACCAAAGATGTTCAGGTACAATTCGCGGACTCGCCTCCCAATCTTCAGGAAGGCAAGCTTACCGTGTCATATGTTTTTGCAGCTTCTGCAACATCAGGATTACCCGTTAAGGGGACAGTTATTGTGGAAAATGATAACGGAACGGCTGTCCACACGGCCACCGTGGGTATTCAGACGCTTCCGTTTGATGTAGGGCTTACCAAAACATATACGGATGTCCCGCCTCTTGCACGCATCAGTATCCCCGTGACGATGCCGCTTCCGGGATATTTCCTCAAAGGCACCGGAGTCGTTGCCGTCAATGTGAACGGGGAGACGACGCAATTTGATTTTGATATAAAACCATTTGTATATACATTCATTATCCCGCTGTTTATTCTCTCACTAATCCTTGTAGTCGCCGGCTGGGTGCTGGCAAAACGGTCAAATCTATGGAAACACCAAGCATAGTCGCTACACTCCCGCATACGCCGGGTGTATATATTTACCGGAATAAGGATGATGAAGTCATTTACGTCGGTAAAGCAAAGGACCTCAAGCGGCGCGTGTCTCAATATTTTCAGCGCGATGATGCCGTAGGAGCCAAAACTCCCATTCTCGTGGGCCAAATTGCCCATATACGGGTCATTAAAACATCAAGTGAATTTGACGCGCTTCTTCTTGAAGCCAAACTGATCCGGGAATATAAACCGAAATACAATGTCGTCCTGAAGGATGATAAGAGTCCGCTTTATATAGCCATCACCCTATCCGAATCCCTGCCACACGTCATCCTCGTCAGGCGCTCTGATATCGAATATACCATTCATAATCATGATGTTATTTTCGGTCCGTTTCAGTCGGGAAGAATAGTCCGCTCGATGCTCCGACACCTGAGACACACTATCCCATTTTGTACGCAGAAACGGAGAACCGGGGCTCCATGTTTTTATACACACATCGGCTTATGCGGCCCTTGCCCGTCAATAATTGCAAAACTTGTGGATGGCACAGAAAAAGATTCTCTCACGCATAAATACCGGCAGAACATTTTCCGTTTACGCGATATTTTATCCGGTAAGGCCACACGGGTACTATCCGATATGGAGAAGGAGATGAAGCTGCAGGCGGAAGTTCAACAATTTGAAGAGGCGGTAATCACGAGGACGCATATAGAGAATCTTTATCAGATCATAAAGAAGAGTTATGATCCCTCAGTGTATATTACTCATGCAGGAGCTATGGAGCAGTTGAACAAGGATGAGCTAACGATGCTCAGAGACGTCTTGCTGCCGTATTATCCCGCCCTTAAGATGCCGCATAGGATTGAATGCGTTGACATTTCAAATACAGGAGGACAGCAGGCGACAGGGTCGCTTGTCGTCCTCACGGACGGAGTCGTCGACAACGGGGAGTACCGTCGGTTTAAAATACAGGGTAAAGATGCGCCGAACGATTTCGCTATGATCGCTGAAGTGATAAGACGGCGTTTTCAGCATCCGGAGTGGCCAACCCCCGACCTTCTGGTCATTGACGGGGGTAAGGGGCAACTACATGCAGCGCAGGAAGTACTTCAGGGCCAGTCTCTGGCTATACCGGTCATAGGGCTCGCTAAACGCTATGAGGAGATTGTTGTATATTGGCGGGATACATGGAAGATGATCCGTTTACCGCTCACGAGTCCGTCTCTTCACGTTCTTGAGCGCCTCCGCGATGAATCGCACCGCTTTGCCCTCACATACCACCGGAAGCTGCGGCGTATGTCATTTTTAGCCGGCACGGGCGCTGTATAGCTTCGTTTGACCCTGTTTCAGTGATCTGATACCATTACACCACATGAAACATGTCGTCCGGGTGTTTCTGTTTAATGTGTTTGCCATTTGGATAACGAGCCAATTTTTTCCAATGCTTGTTATTCCGCGGGGGTGGCAGGTTACACTGTTTGCAGGACTTATGTTAAGTATTCTTATGCTTATCGTTGCGCCACTGCTTCGGATTTTATTCATA
>CAYLQG010000058.1:2822-9286 GCA_964385705.1 uncultured Gammaproteobacteria bacterium | reverse complement strand
TGAGGATTTTTGGGCGGAGCAGTATAAACAGTATTGCGTTGCTGCATTTGACCTGAATGCTGACTTAGATTCATCGACCGAATGGTTTGAAAAAATGGTTCAAATAGAAAATAACTCATTTGCCGATCGACAGAAGAAAATAGCGCTTCAGTTACAGGAAGTTGTGCATAGGCCAGGCGTTGCAGGTCTATTTGTCCGTCTGGGAGCCGGCCATGCATCGCTCTCTGATACATTCCTGAATGCAGGATATAGTACTTTTTCATCGTACGATGAAAACAGACCGCCCGATAAAGTTGTGGGAGGTTTGGGATCGATGCTTCGTGCCTTGGAAAAGGGAGATATTCTTACTCCGTTTGATTGGTACAAAGCCAATATAGCGTATCACCTCGACAAGATACTTTTTGATGTCTTTCCTAGTGGATCTCAGGGGGAGAAATTAGCCGCAATGACTCTCGTTAACCGTTGGTTCCCTGATATGGAAGCAATCGATCGGTTTAAGATCGAAATGAAGAAAGCGAAGCCTTTTGAATTATTGAAATCGAAGATTCAGGCTGAGATTGATGAACAATTGCAGAATAAATAGTATATTTTGTGTTTGAACGGATGATAAGCAATTATGTTTGGGCGCCATGAACATAAAGATATTTCCGATTTCGGGTTAGGGCATATCCCGCCCGATATGCCCAATACTTCATGGATCGATGACCGGGATGTTTACCCGGACACGCATTGGTATCGGCAGGTATTTGAGGTAATTGGACTTGAGGTTCAGAAACGAAATATTGCTATAAAACGTTATCTCGGGCTGGGAAGCGGGTTGGGGAGGCAAACCGTTCTGGCCGCAGAACAATTCCAGGATCTTTCCCGTCTTGTTGCCGTTGATCCGAATACTCCGATACACCAAAGCGTCATAACGCGTTTTCCGTTCGTAGAACAGGTTCGGCTCAGTGTATTTGATGAATTGATGCAGTTACAATCACAACAAGAGCTATTTGATATAGTGTGTTTTGAAAATATCGGCGATAGTAACGCCATGTATCACCGGCGGATGAGTGCATATCCGGCGCTGCAAGACGTTGTGTCGCCGGGAGGTTTTGTTGCAGCGCTCGGTGACACGATGTTGTTGCCGGAGTCTTTAGAGAAAGCTGGTTTTTCACCCGTTCCAACACGGAAAGACGGCGAATCATGGAGGATGTACAACATGTTGTGGCAAAAGGGGCGGTGATTTTTCTTAACCTATCAACCGAACCTGAATAGTTGACAACATATACAAAAACAGTACAATACCAGTATATGACCAATACACAAAGAGTCATTGTCCAGGTCCCGATGTCGCGAGATTTGAAACGGAAGGCCGAATTAGTCGCGAAAGATAACGGCTTTTCTTCCTTGCAGGACGCCATCCGCATGTTTTTAGCAAAATTCGCCAAACGCGAGTTGGCTGTTTCGTTTGAAGAACCGGAAGAGCGTCTGTCGCCCAAAGCGGAGAAGCGCTATGCAAAAATGATTAAAGAGGTGAAACAGGGTAAGCATGTCACCAAAACTCGATCGTTAGATGAGTTGTTTACCTATCTTAATTCATGAAAGTTGAATTTACTCGTGGATTTATCAAAATCTATAAAAAGCGATTTGGGACCGATGCTGATTTTCGAAGAAAATTTGAAAATCGCACTCGCATGTTTTCAGAAAATCCAAAACATCCGCTATTGAGAGATCATGGTCTCATTGGTGAAAAGGTTGGCTTGAGGGCCTTTTCAATTACAGGAGACATCAGGATTGTGTACTATATTTATGATGAAGTGGCCTATTTTGACGACATCGGTTCTCACAATCAGGTGTATTAGTCTCTCTGATTATCAAAGATATATTTCTATGGCTGTTTGATATATAAAGATATGGGCTATAAAACTGCTTCTGTGGGCATCTGGGGCAGAAATAATTATGAGTAATGTATTCGGCTCCATTTGACAGACCTATTTGTGGGTCCTATAATCCCTGTAAATTCAATCTTTGCCCAATAATATTGCAGTATGGCGGTACCACAGGAAAAAGCAGAAACAGCAAAAGGTCTTTCGATTCCCGAAGCACAGGACATACTTCTTGATCATTTAAAAGGCATAGCCGTGCATTTGCAGAATACACTAGAGCATAATAAAAGACTGGATCTCTATACAAAACTCGCAGACGGGGTACATAACTTCAACCTCCCTACAGATAAAACAGATGAATTGGTCTCGGGATTACTCACAAGCGAAGTTTACAATCTTACAAGTTTTTTATCCGATTCATTTTACATCGCGCATGGTGTAGATGCGTTCGTTACTTCTCACGATCCTAAGCGTTACGATATGATTGATGATATCGTTCGATTATTTCCCGAGGTAAAGGATGCATATGTCAATAAATGGGCCGGTTTGAAAAACCACGTTGATGAAAATAATGATTTCGGACCTCCCCGTTTGAATAACCTGATAACGCTTCAAGAACTCTTTTTGGCAAAATATCTTGGAGCTGATGAGAAGGATCAACGGGTGTTAGCCGAATATGTTATCCATGACTTTATCATGTACGGGAAAAGCGTTGGCAGATCTCATATAGAGCATGCCACTGAGGTGATAAAACGGGTATTTGAGCTTGTTGAGAGCGAGTGGCAGGTGCCGCCCGATGGGGTGAAGCTGGCAGCACAATCCGCAGTTAACCAGTTGCACGAATTGCATGAAAAAAATTATCAGCACAATCTATACACCCTGAGTGGATTTTTAGAGAGATTTGCGTTGGTTATTGATCCCACGGAAGTGTCATGGCGGGCGTTTACGGAGCAGGATGCGGCCCGTGCATGCAACCAGGAGTTACGGGACTGGAAAAAGGTGGGGTGGAATCCCGACTTTGAGGAAGTTATATCCAATGATTTAGGGGTATTAGTGACGCTAAAAGATATGGCTCATCTGGACGGTCAGAAAATAGTCGTCCAGGTTCTCCCGTTATTACAGGAAGAATATCCGTTAATAAAGAACATTGCCTACAAACTTATCGACACATTGGTGCCTGAGATGGATCGAGAAGCGGTTATATACGATTACCTGCAATCGCTTTGGAAGAATCGTTGGGAGCATGACGTGTGGGTGGAGGGGCGACGTGCGATACGGGATTGGGCGATGAAAGAAGAGTTTGTCGATCTCGTGAGTGAGATTGATACCGAGGGGTTTAACGAACAAACGTTACGCCATATTTTGGATCAAAAGCGAGATGAGAAATGGCGCGATCAGAACTTAAAAGAAAAAGCCCGCCTGAACGCAGCAATGCGATTGCTTCGTAAACCTCCTCAGGAATAGCGCCCCATATGCCGAACTTCGAGCTTTACCCGAGACCTGTCGTTGAACCGTCGTCCAATGCGCTAAATGAGATTGAGGCGGCCGGTACGGACCGAAAGGAAATAACGAATATACTCGTACGGGAAACGAAAAGAATCCGGCGCCTCACGAAGAAGACCTTTGGGAAAGCGATTGATCTCGATCTTCAGGATTACAGTAATAATCCTCTGACAGACTTATCCGGGTGGGTGTTATTTATCCGTCAGCTGTCAACGGATGATCCTGATGATCCGTATTTTGCAGATGTAGCGCGAATTGAAATTTCAGAACTTGAAGCAAATGGCGGCAAGCCCATTGTGAAAGTCAAAGAATGGTTCGAGGCGAATGGCGACAAAGGGTATAATCCCTTTGGGATTAGTAGCTCCGTGCCGCCTTCCGATGTTGTATTGTATCTTCAGTCGATTCTCGCAACCGGCAACGCCCGGCCAATGATAAGAGATGACCTTGGGGAATAAATACGTATCAATTCGTTATTCGCTCAACGTAGCTAGGAGTTCTTCATGGATTGGGCCTGTATATTTCGGGGCGCATTGGATCGTACAAAGCTCACTACCGTCATGCGACAGGTTAGCTTGAGTTCCCGGTGACACATGATATTCCGATCCGGAAGGAAGAAATACGGTTGTATGATGACCCAGCGGATCATTCGTCGATAAAAAATCCTTAACAATTAACGTCTGCGTTATCTCATTATGATTGAGTGTTATTGTACAGGAACTGCCTTCATGTATGATGAGTTTTACCTTATGTTGTGTATCGAGGAAATTCATGATCGTTTCTTCAAAGAAGTCATCCTGATAAAGAGCAGCGACCTGTCCCTTGTGGGGGAGACACAAGCGCCAGGCATTTGCCGTCAGATTACCGAGTTCATGCGGTTCATCGAAAAGTTTTTGATTCCTGGTGTAGACGCGTGATGAATAATGGATAGTTCCGTCCGGTTCTCTTAAATGCTTCGTTGTCATCAATTTCATTCCGAACATCGTGTCATCGTTGTTACTAACAAGAGGAAAGTACATCTCAATAACGCCGTGTTTCATGAGAATTCCTGTTAGAGCATTTTCACCGCTTGTCTGGAGGGGAAAATCGAGTATTGTGCCGGAGTGAACATAATAATTCGGACCCGGATACTCTACGAATGAATAACGGCTTCTTTCGTAATAATACGAAAATGATTGGCCTTCGAGGTGGGTCATAACTGTGCGGTTTCCACTTCAGCCGGAGTTATTTCGGGGATGATTTTGTTGTGGCGGAGGCCGGTGTTTGAATCCGTAAATGCCGCGCTGACAAGTCGTGTTCCCTTCATATGAAGATCATTCATCATCAACTTGAGCTCTTCGCTGACCACCCCGATATCGGTAGTCCTGTCAATAAATTTCCTGAGATACATCTCACCGGTTGATAAATCGGCAGTAATCTCATTAAGGTATAAGTTACTGACCGATGGATCGATCTGGTCATTTTTCAGTACAATGCGCTGAAGGACTACGTCAAATCCCGGCAGGAGCGTCCCCATTTCGCTTTTTCTTATTTTAATAACCCTGATGCCGGGGGTAGCTGATCTGCCGTATAACGCTTTTTCTTCACGTGTGAACGAGGAGCCGTTCAATGCGAAACACATTTCATAGTGGCTAATCCTGCCTTCACCGGGAAAATCCTTCTTACCCAAAATATCCCTGTATTTGCCTTCAACGATATTGACCCGGGCAAGTTCATAAACGAGGTCGTTAACCTGCGTAAGAGGGGAAAGTTCGGTGGTCTGTTCAACTGTAGACATACGGTGGGGAGCATAGCACAAGAAGACCGGTAAATCAATATAATCGTCAATATACAATCGCGGGCAGCCCGGGGTTTATGCACTCAGTTGACAGTAGCCCCGGCTCCGATATATTATTTGGAGCATAATAACTGTCCATGGAAGGATTCTTATGGCAACAGCAGTAAAAGAAGTAAATCTCCCGGCATCCAATGACGTGGCAGAATTGGGGCGGACCCTCACGTACGACTCCCTTATCGTAAGTTCAGATGGGTTCTATTTCCCCGATAAAGTATCCATGGAACAAAAAACGGCACTTCACCAACTTATTCAAGAAATAGGTGGACTGACAGGGTCCAATAGTAGCGGACGAATGCTTGAGCCCAATGAGTTGGTAATGCGGTCAATTGTCGTGGTGCCTGAAGCTTCTATCGTCGTTATGAGACCGAAGAATAGTCGCTTCAAAGTGTATGCGGCCCGGGAATCAGACGTACCACTCGCGAATCTGCATTCTTCCGTTGATGTCCTTTTTGACGTAAAAGATAATCCAAGATCCATTGCAACTCTCGGATTTGATGTTTACGGTCATATGGTGAAGGCCCGGCAGGAGGAGATACATTCCTTTGATCTTCCGGTTGCAACAATAGAAGTGTTTCAGAATATGGTAAAGTTCGTCGGTGCGGCACCATCTGAATATGTATACCCCTCTTCGTTTGTTATACTCTTTCAAGATTGCCAGCCTGCCGATCAGGATTTTGTAAATTTCAGAGCGGTGAACGTTATTGCGGGGTAATACATATGACATTTCAAATTGAAGCAACGCCCGGTTCTGAACATAGGGGATTGGATGGGTTTGTGCCGGTTGAGATTGGCGATTTGGAGCTCACTGATATGCAATCGAAGGATCATCATGGCGGACGGAACCGTTTCACCACTCCTCCCGGCATGAAGATGTGGATTCCAAAAGAATCTCCTGCTGCGGGTCTCCGACTTGTAGATTCAATTGATCTCGGGACATTCACCTCTGCATTACGGATGGCGGCTAAGATAGAAGTACCCCCGGGTATCAGTATGAGGCTGTATAACCAGGGCGATCATCAGGAAATTGCAATAAATCATCCGGGCGCGGCGGCGGTGATTTCTCATTTTTATACGGCTCACGATTCCTGGATGGTCATTCATCACCCATGGGATGGAAAAGAAGCATCCGTGATGATTGAAGCACATGAACATTCGTATACAGTATTGCCGGGAGCTGATCTCGGGTCCTCCCGGACACTTTTTCATTACAGCGAAGTCGTTATCGGTTTACCGGTAAATCCGCATCTTCACCCGCTTGA
>CAYLQG010000058.1:0-2722 GCA_964385705.1 uncultured Gammaproteobacteria bacterium | reverse complement strand
TTCGGCCAGCCCGTAGCTGTTTTTTTTCCTGACCAGTCCTCAATATAGAGGGGGCGCGTTTGATCCCCGTAGCGTACAAAAAAAGTACCGTTACTATCCGGGTGCATAAGTATTCCCATTGGTAATGTAAAAAAATCATTTTCGATATGAAGCGAGTGATCAGGCACATTCCAATAGGCTTTCGCCATTGTCTCTCCGGTTACACGTATTTGCCACGGATTATCGCTCGGACGTGATATAAAGAACTGATCGTATCTATTTTCTTTATACACATGCGATATTCTCCCTTGTGCCAGCTGAGCGGGTATGCGCCGTTTGGGAATGCCGTTTGTCGCCCGTAGATTCTCAATAAGTATGTGCACCGGACTGCCGCGCACACTATACGACGGATATGTGAGCGATATTTTAGATCCGACATCAAGTTTCATTCCTGTGAGCGCGACCCCGTGGGTATCAGGGTTAATCGGGAATTCGAGGTATAATCCTTCCTGTCTCAGATAGAGCGGTACCTCCAAAGAGCTTGTTGCCAGTTGGATAGAATCAACCCCGGTTGATGCGTCGGGGCGGATGGCGAAGTCATGGTCGGTAATATTTTCTGCAGTTATTGCCATGTGCGGCATGATAATACGAAGGAATCGCTTGTGTCAATTATCCATCCATGGCATGCAGTTTCACCGGGGAAGGTCGATTATTTTGTGGCCGTATGGTATAATTATAGGATATTATGGTTGAAAACTTAGACCGTTTGCCGGATTCGGGTCATCACTATATTTACGATAGGGTCATGCGGTATTTTTTTCTCCGTCATAACGAGTTGATTACCCGAAGTGAACTTGAATTGAAATTTTTCCCCGATCATCCGAATCCGGAAAGCAACATAAACGAACTCATATCCCGGGTTCGTCATGACGAAGCCCCGAAGCGGAATGGGTCTCTCTTTACGGTGTCAGGATACGGATACGTCTATCTGGACGGTGTTTATGAGCCGGGGGCAATACTCAGGCCCGAGGGTTTGATGCCTGATCCCGATTGGTTATCGCGGATTCCGTTTAAGGATAATATATCAGAACTCCTGGGTGTGATGCGGTATGCGACCGTTATGAATCAGACGGAAGCTCTGCCGCGGCTCACGCCTCCGGAGTTTAAGGTATTTCTGGAATTAACCCATGCATACGGTGATCAATCAAAAATGAGTTTCTTTGAATTGGATCTGCGGCTTCAGGATATGAAGCCGTATGAAATCGTAAATGCGATCTCAGCCGTGAATGGTAAGATTGAAGCTGATACATCCGGAGAATGGCACATTATGCGAGAAAGACACGGAAAAGTGCGGGATAATACGACGTATAGTCTGGTACAGAGGTAACTATTATGCCGCATGAAGATCTACGCCATGTGTTTGCCGACGGAGTCATGAAAAATGACTATGCTGATCCTTCCTTTTGGCTGTCAGGCGGATACGCCGAATATAAAACCGCAACCGTACAATTTCTGACCATAGGTCCCAACTACATCAAATGGATGTGGGAGCTGACGAAACACGATTCCAAGGAGTTAGCTTATGAACTGGGCGCAACACTATCGATTCCCGCCCAACCGACCCGGCGAAATCTTTATGAGCATGCGGGAGACAGACCGCGGGAGATCTACGGCATGCGTGGGACGATACGGGCCGCGATGAGTCTGCCGGTTGAGGATCCGAGGCGTTTTACCGAAGAGACGAGACAAGATATGGTTGTATTTGCCTTTGAATGTCCATTCCTCCTGGATTGGATCAGGTATGAAGCGATGGAGGATTTTACCCTATGGCATGCGAAAGATTCGAGTGAACTCCGGATGTATCATCAGATGCCGGGAAAGCGTTTCATGACGTGGCAACATGACTTTCCGGAGCTTTTGCCCGATATCTACTGGGGGATACACCGGCGTCACGGAAAAGTCATAGAATACAATATATACCCGCCATCGGACGAGTTTCTTACGCTCCGTGAACTAAGTAGATAGTCAGCCGGAAAGAACTTTTCGGTTGACACCATAGGTTCATTAATATATTATGCGTGCCAGCTATCATCTGCCTCAAAATGGAGTCCTATGACTCAGGAAGAACCTAAACTTCAATTAACGGATAAAGAGCAGCATTCTCTGTTTATTGCGCAATCCCTGGAAGGCCGTGATATCGACAAATGGATACGCGCAATCAACATTGTCTCCTCAGGCACAATACCAGGAGAATCCTATGCCATGAAGCATCTTGGCGGACGGGCATTTGTATCTCCGGAAGGAATGCATAAACGGCTTGTTGAGGGTGCCTTGCGTGTGGCGCAGGATAATAAATTTTTCAACTTTTCGAAAATAGACGAGGAAGTGCCTCGATATGTTGGGCGGGCACTTGCGACAGCTATGATATGGCAAGATAATGCTCTTTACCCGGGAAAAAGAGAGGCGTATTTCGCTCAAACGTTACGTGCTATCGATAAAGTTCAAAGCAACTTATCAAATGTCGACAATGTTGTTGACTATCAGGTACGTCTTTGGAAATTAGTAGAAATAGGGCTGGGTACATTTAGCGATGATACGTTCAAAAACGGAACAGAGCCTCATGGCAGATCATGGTATGCAAAGAAGTTTTTATCAACATTGATCATAGAAGATGCCCAGTTAGAAATGTTGAATGGTGATATTCATGAAATTACCTCGGGAGATCTTGAAATTACCTCTGGAC
>CAYLQG010000057.1:0-9497 GCA_964385705.1 uncultured Gammaproteobacteria bacterium | reverse complement strand
GAACTGACGAAGTACAAGGTGAGCTTTGAGGAAATCAAGGACTGCGGCATTATCGGCGCTGCCAAACTCGTTACGTAACCATCTTTTTCTTCACAAGCGCCCTTTCGTGCCCATAGTTGCGATTACTACCCAATTGTTCGTTGAAGCAACTTGACTTATAAATGTCAGAAGAAAATCATTCATTATTATCAGAAAAAGCCTATAATACCATTATGCACGAACAACTAATCGGTCCCATCAGTAATTTCATGGCAAACCCTGACGTCCAAAAAGTATTCACAGCAAGTGAAACGTTTCATAATATGTTTGGTTCGGGCCTATATACAATGACCGATGAAGAAGAAAAACAACGGCAACCGCTTCAGGAGCTAATGAATAGTCATAAAGAGTTACTATCACCCGCAGACGCAATTACCATATTGCAGGAAGGCGATTCATTCACGTACATCTGGGATCATAAAGATGTGGCTCCGGGCAAAGCAGCCATGTGTAGAGGATATGTCGCTACAACGGGCAGTGAAAATCCGGGGATACATATTTTCCGATTAGATGACAACACAAACAGGCAGATATTTGAAAGAAGGAAAAGTACTCGGCAATTCTTTTTTTTAATCACAAATATTTTTATTTCATCCGGCATTATTAATAATCAATATGGACCTATCAACCTAGCCGGGGGTGCCATTCGAGACAAGGCAATTGTACTCACGGATTATAATTATCAACCTGAAGCTATTTGTTTATTTGAAAACGCTCAATATGCACCGAATAATGGATATGATCCGAATAAACCGCTAACATTTGCGAACTTTCCATGGGTCCCAGAGTTTACTGCTTTAGATCTGAAATTAAATGTGTCGGGTTACGCATCTCAAGTATTGCTCAAGCCGTTTCCCAACCGGGCATCGCTGTGTGAACTATCAATCTAAGACTTAAGACTTATGACAGCGCGATCGTACAAATCTCATGGAATCTATCCTTCACTGTCGTTTGCATAAAGTGTTCCCATTCACCCTCAGGAAGGGTGGCAAAATCCTGCCAGATGGATCGTCCGGCTAAAAATCCACGGGCGCCGTTTGCTATCGCTGTTTTCAACCCCGCGATAAACCCGTCATAGGACGCTCCCTTCGTGAGTAAGATCCAGGGTGTCTGACCCAAAAGGTTCGTCACCTCGCGGCAGGCTTCAGGGGTGCCAGGAAACTCCAGCTTAAACACATCGGCCGCGATGCCCTGATCTAAAAAAATTTTTACCGATCTCGGAACCAGCGCTGATGCATCGTAAGGTTTGTCGTCCATCGAGTAATTGAGGATCTCGAGAAAAAACGGCAATTCGTTTGCCTTACAGTCCTCATAGACCCGTTTCGTAAGCTCGATCTGATGAGGGGAGGTTCTCGCATCCGGGTGGAAAAAAAGTAATATTTTTACCCCCTTGGCGCCTTTTGCTTTAAGTTCCGGCACACTGTACTCAAGCATGGTTAAGCGCTCATGATCCGTATCGGTGTATCCGGTTTTCTCGATACACAGAAGATACGGTTTTGATAGAACGTCGGAATTTGATTTGGCCTGTTCATACGCCGGTAGTCCGTAGTCCGAATCCATAAGGACGCCGCTATATTGGGAGGCAAGCGATGTAATGAGGAGTTTTTTTATGTTAATAATCGTCTCTTTCTTTTTTTCGGGGGCAATTGCGGCGGGCAGCATTTTCTCTATACTTCCCCGGTGGTCAAGTGCAAGCATCAGTATGCGGCCGTTGTTGGTAAATGCATCAATGTTCATATACCTATTGTAAACGTATTATTCCAATACTGCCATAGATAACTCAGGTAACGTATAATAGTAGTATTCTTATGAATGATACTGCCCAACAATTCACCAAAGTCGCCGGATTCGGCCTTGCCGTTATTGATGTTCTCATGGCCACTGAATCCATTGTCCTTGAGGAAAAAAATCCTATATCACGCCAGGCAATCCAGATCGGCGGCGTCATCCCGACGGCGCTTGCCACCTTAACGAGACTTGGAATTCCAACCGAACTTCACACGATTGTCGGAAAAGATACGCTGGGTGATGAGATCGCGACGATATTAAAACATGAGAGAGTGGCGCTTGATAACGTCATAGAAGACCCCAATATCGAAACCCCGTTTGCCTGTGTCATCGTCAATAAATATTCAGGCGCGCGGACGATATTTTACTCGACCGGATCCTTTTCCACACTGACGAACACGAACTACGCCGACACCCTTCGGCCCGACTGCCGGTTCCTTCTCGTCGACGGGCACAATGATACTCTGACACATGCATTTATAAAAAAAGCACATGCACAAAATACGCGAGTCCTTCTTGATATGGGAAATCCGAAGCCCGGCATTGAGGCGCTTGCATGTGAAGCAGATGCGATCATCGTGCCGCACGTCTATTGGAAAACAATAAGCCCGGAGAGTCCTGAAAAGATGATCAAGGAGTATTTATCCAAAGGTCCGACACTCGTCGTTGCGACCATGGAGGAAAAGGGCTGCATGGTGGGGACAAATGAAACGATCTTCCATAAACCGTCATATAGAGTGACTGCCGCCGACACCAACGGCACCGGCGACGTTTTCTTCGGCGCCTTCACCTACGGCCTCATCAAAAACTGGTCCTTAGAGAAAACCGCTGAGTTTGCTTGTGCAGCAGCCGCCCGGAGCTGTGCAATTTTTGGTAAGGAAGACAAACTTCCCCACTCGGAAGAGGAGGTCAGCGAGTTCATGAAAACCCACACCACAACGGAGTAAGCGGTTATTCTTGTTTTTTATGATGGAACTTGTTGTAGATTTCCTTGAGCTGCGGATTGGTGATGTGGGTATAAATCTGCGTCGTCGAGACGTTCTTGTGTCCCAGCATCTCCTGAATCGCGCGGAGATCCGCTCCGCCGGAAAGCAGATCCGTTGCGAAACTATGCCGTAAACCGTGAGGGGTGATTTTCACCGTTAACCGTGCTTTCTTGACGTATTTTTCAACCAGCCGCTGGACGCTCCGCGCCGTCAGCCGCATCGATTCATTGGCATTTTGCCCGTCATCTGGTTTTTTGCCCGCATAGCGGATAAATAACGCCGGTGCATCATCCTCCCGGCTGTCGATGTAGCGCTTAAGCCAGTCGACTGCGGAATCGGATAAAAATACCACGCGTGCACGCCTGCCTTTACCGATAACGCCGAATTCTTTACGGTCGAAGTTTATCGTGTCCCGGTTTAATCCGACAAGCTCTGACACCCGAAGGCCGGTTGAAAACAACAGTTCAAGAATTGCTTTATCCCGTAAACCTTCTTTATCTGAAATTTCAGGCATGTTGAGGAGCCGGTCAACCTGATCACGTTCGAGAAATTTAATGGATCTGCTCTCAGCTTTCGGCAAATCAATTTTTTCCGGAGCCACGACCGCAATATCGCGTTTGAGAAGATATTTAAGAAAGCTCCTAAGCGCGATGAGATGATAATTCTGCGTTATCCGTTTCAAACTTATTCCGTGATCATCGACATAGCGGGAAAGGAACAGGCGGTATTGCCGTATCGATTCTGAAGAAATGTCAGAAACTTTCACAGTTTTCACAGATTTCACGCCGGCAGGGGAGGGGGGATAGTCCGCCAGGAAGGCTAAAAACCGGTGTAAATAGTGCCCGTAGTTCCGAATCGTGAGCTGTGAAACATTCCGCTCAATTTCAAGGTATTCTAAGAAATCTTTGATAAGGCCGGCTAAATCCATATAACTACCGATTATTGCGACAACTTCATAGGCGCCGTAATAATCCGTTTGAGATTGTAGGACGTTTTGAATTATCCAAACAATCGAGATATTTTGCGATGATTTTGAAGCGTCGTAAAATATCGACTAGTTGTGAGACGTTATAAATAACGTCCTCACAATCTATAATGTGCGACATCGCCCTTCTTGTCAAGGAGTGCGACTACTTTCTTTACAAGACAAACAACAAATAATATTAAATACGGCAATACCGGCAAAAAATACCTCGGCTCATCGAACCCTACATACGCTAACACCGTGCTGTAGGTTATCAGTAAACACACGAAAATCCTGAATAATTTCCCATAGGAAGGCCGCCGCCAAAACAATATCGAACTAACCAATAATGCCACGACAAAACCGATGCCAAGCACAGACGAATGGTTAAACAGATGCATCCATGAGGAGTTGAAACGAGAAGGCAATGTCCACAGAACATGCCCGGGCTCGCGGGAGGAAAAATACACCATCTGATATTGAGTAATAGCCACGCGGTCGCGGATTATCGTCACAATGCTCCGCTCCGGGTAAAAAAAGAAATTCGGGTGAATAAGATCAAAGGAAACAAAAAAGCCACTCGCGAATAGCACCATATCGCTTATCGCGTTCTGTAGAAAGCTTTTCGGCGTGTGTATCCGGCTCCGGAGGAGAATGTAAAAAAACGCAATTCCCACAAACCAAAACCCGTTCAGTTTGACGCTTGTCAAATACGCTACAAAAAAACCTAGGAGTATGGTATACCGGATTTTTTCTCCCGGCGAGCCCGCCCTCATATACCGCTCCGCCATATACATGCATACCAGCTGAAAGAAAAGGAAAAATGTATCGGCGTAGGCGATGATGCTTACAGACTGTACGATCGGACTCGCAAAAAGAAGTACCGAAGCCATGAAGGCAAGTAACACAAAGCCAGTTGCATCATACGCAAGAACCGCCATCAAAACTAGGGAAAAAGCAGCGAAAGTGGCCGAAATCATTCTTCCGTCCCGAAGCCACGAATACAGCGCATTTGTCGTTGGGAATAGTGCACCCACATACCGCCGGCACGCGTCACAGATGTGATCAGGCGGATTCCCGGCAAAAGAATAATTTGTATGTCCCATGACGGCAAGACCGAATCCGTAAATCCATTTTGCGCCGTTTAAATTCGTATATCCCGCAAATTCGTTCCAGTATTGATTTTTCAGATCGCCCCGGCCCAGTAGGGGAACTATCCTGCCGGTGCCGATCCAATACATTTCGTCCATGATAAACGGAATCTTGTTATCGGTAATTTGATGGAAAAAATAGAAAAATCCGGTAAGACCAAGTAGGAAGAAAATCAACAGTCGTTTCATACCAGTATGTATCAGTGTAACACAAACATAATGTGCGACGTTTTCAATAATTATGTACGTGCCTTTGCTATACTATATGTACCATGATTTTAGGTCTCAAAGTGAACGCCGACCGTGAATCCGCCGATCGCCTGGATGGCGCCAAACCCCCGTTTGTCGAAGTGTGGTTTAATATAATCGATAAAGACCGCTACAACGATCTATTTGACGAGTTGGCCAAAAGACACTGCCAGATCGGACTCCATTTCTGGGGCTTATTAGACGGTAATATTGCACCGAATATTGCATATCCCGACGAGAGAGTCATTAAGGAAAGTATGGCTCTTATGCGCCAAACCATTGATATTGCCGCCGGACGCCACTGCAAGTATGTCAACATCCATCCCGGCGCATCCGCATTATCCAAAGTACACTATGATAAGGAACGGTATGATTTAGTGAGCGATCCTGTTGACACGGATACTTCGATCGACCTATTTCTTGAACATGCCCTCGAGCTCCATGAGTATGCCGCTGCAAAAAACGTCGTTTTTACCGTTGAAACAGTCCCGCCGTGTATCACTGACGGATGGTATGACCCAAGAGCCCGCCTAACTCCAAAGAATGTTTATGAACTGCCTCCTAGGGCCATTACACGGGCTTGTGATGCCGGTCTCTGGGTCGCCAACGATTTCTGTCATACGGCGGCAAATGCGATCACCACCGACCCGGACGCCGTTTTTACATTTCTCAAAGGTATTACCGTTCATCTGGCGCCAAAAACACGACTCATACATCTCGGATTCGTCATGCCGCCGTATAATGGCACGGATAATCACGATGAACTTGATAATCCGTTGTTACAAACCAACGAGGCCGTTCCGAATCATCAACAGTTTATAGAACTGTTGCGGATGTTTCAAAACCGCGGCGATGTGTGGGTGCTTGTTGAACCCAGCCGCAACCATGTGAAGAATTATTTTCTCGCAAAACAACTTATTGATGAAGCCGCAGGCGGCACTGAAACGTAATAAATCACTTGGTAAATTTAGCCTCAGCTGTGAGCCTCTACAATGACCTAGAATGACTTAATTTAGGGTGCCCTTACCAGTTCATCATCCCTATTATAGAGGAAAAATCTGAAGACCGATAAAAAGGTGATTTTCTCTCAACTTGTCCTAAATGAGACAACAGAAAATCAGCAATAATTTGGAGTCTATTTGAGACAGAGAAATACAGTACTTACTATAGAAAAGAATAAGAATATTGAATGTATATTATCAATAGAAACTTCGCCGTCGCCAAATAGCGTCAAAAGAGGTCTTCTCCGGATCCCGTGGCTAGAGACGTCGCAAAAGTATTATTGTACGACATTATGCCTTTTAGCGCCCCGTCGGCTTCAGGTGCCAAATAACGTTATTTTGCCTGTAATCAAAAATAGCAGGACTTATATAAGGAGAATATGCGCCTGCCTGAGGACGCATCACTAAAAAGATGATGTATTCTCCGGTACCCGCAGCGCGACGAATACTACGCAATATACATACGTGCATAGAGACAGGCATAACACCCTTTCGGGTTTTAGACAGGTCTCGTATTTAGGCCTTTAATATGCTCTAAATGCGATATTATGAGGCTAAGTTATTCAGTTTTAGCGATCAGATGTCATGATATAGTGTAGTTTAGAGCATATAGACGTTCTAAATGTGCAATACTGAGGCTAAATGAATACGCATATCGCTTTACTACAAATACTATAGCAAAAGTGCGATGTTATTTAGAGCGTAATAACGCTCTAATCAATAGTTTTTGAATCTAATAATACGCAAACGCTTGATTATGTGGGATCATATTTAAGAGCGTAGTAATGGTCTAAACTCGTGATATTGGCCTCCAAAAACTGGTATTCTCACCCGCTTGTAAGATATCCGCATGTACACAGAATATGCATCCGGGTTTCGGTTCTTTTTGGGCCGTCTATATGCGCCAAACGGCTATTATTGAGGCTGATAATCGACAGAATTGTTGTGTGATTCGATTTAGTTTAGAGCGTAGTAACAATCCGAACTATGAATATTACGCACACATTGTGTACTCAACGGAGCGAGTCCGAGAGTGAGTGAGCCTCAGAGAGTGAACCTCCCACCCTCCCGTAGCCTTGATCAAACGTCGTGAAATACATTCATTCAAACCGTGAAATGAATTATCCACATGTTATAGGATAACTATTATAGGGTATACATAGACCCTATAGTGTTATTATATCAAACTATATCACCCTTCGACGAAGCTCAGGGTAAACCACTTCCCTCTCCTCTGCCTCGCCGTCTTAAAAACTTCCACGCCAGTGTGTCGCAATCATCGTAATAATAAAAACAATCGACGTTAATGAAAAAAATTCTACAACCGTTTTTTTATACAGCTTTTCTACGAGGTACTGTTGAGCCATACCGACCATACCGTAAAAACTGGTCATAATAAAAAGGACGATAAGCGTGGACTGAGTCGGTAAGTAAGAAAACAACCACGCGAGCTCTGTGAGGACCAGAGAAATCGCAATAGTTACGGCCCAAACGCGTTTTGATACGTTATCCTCAAGAACCACCGACCAGAGCGATTGAAACACAAGGAAAAAACTGATCACTCCAATCAAAAGTGTATTTACGATAGCCGGAAACCGGAAAGCCAACACCGTTTGAACAAGCAAAAAATAGGTCGTGAGCGTAATGAGATATCCGACAGAGTGAGCGGCACGGAGAAGCGCAATAGTCCGCTCGGAGGCCACATGATAGATATTCTCCGTAAGCATAAGCGCATACATGCCGACCGCGTAAAGAACCAAAAACGGTATGCGTGTTAACCAACGGGTCGGAAGCAAAAAATAAAATAAGGAAATTGACAGCGTAAACAATGTCGGCAACAGAAGAAGCGTCAGCCATTTAATTCCGCGCAGATTTTCACGAAGAACCAGTGCCGCAGCGGCATAGGCGACCAGTGAAAGAGCCATCGTCATCGGATACCGGAGATCGGTCGATACAACTTCAGTAAGCATAAGGCCGAAAACGAGAACGGCGGTGCCCAAAACGAACTGCTGACGTTTCGTAAGTGCGGCTTTCTTATCCCAAAGAATAAACCGCCGCTGAATTTGAGAAGTTAGTTTCATAACCTGCGCTTACACGTTCGTGAATACATGCTGGACATCGTCCAAACCTGAAAGATGCTCGACCAACTCTTCGATCTTCGCCATCTTATCCTGGGCAATAGGCATCAACGTTTTCGGTCTCATGATAATTTCCATATTATCTATAACGATACCACGTTCCTCAAGGGCGCGTTTCGCTTCCTGCAACGAGGCTATCTTTGTATACACCTCAAACATATCCTCGGTTTCGACGACATCATCAGCTCCGGATTCAAGCGCGGCTTCAAATAGCGCATCAAAGGAATGTGAGCCCTTCGGTATAGTCAGAATTCCGCTCCTGGAAAAAAGATACGATACGGTGCCAGGCCCCCCAATTGACCCACCTGCCCACTCAAGCGCATTTTTAACTGCTGACACAGTACGCTGTCTATTATCCGTTGCCGCTTCAATGATGATGGCGACACCACCCGGACCATACGCTTCGTATTGTATTTGTTCAATAGCGCTGTCCCCCACTCCCATACCTTTTTCTATCGCCCTCTCGATATTATCTTTCGGCATATTGACATCGCGGGCTTTTTCAATAGCAAGACGCAGATGGAAATTATGGACGGGGTTTCCAATCCGGCCGCCTTCCTGAACGGCGATCGTGATGGCGCGTGCGGCTTTCGTAAATGCCATTCCTTTCACAACATCCGTCGTCGCTTTCTGATGTTTTACTTTGGACCATTTTGAATGACCTGACATAGACGTTATTCTATCTCCTATCTTGACATTTCTCAAGAAATCGATACACTGACCCCCATGACTGATTCTCTCTTGCCCGCAACAGCCGTTGCCGCTGCGCTTTCACAAAATTGGAAAGAAGCCCTTCGTATCAACCTATCTATTCTCAAGGAATCACCCGACGATGTTGAAGCGCTTTCGCGGCTCGCCTATGCGTACACGAAAACCGGTCAGTTAACACTCGCAAAAAAAACGTACGATAAGATCCTCGATATTGACGAGTACAACCAGATTGCACAGAAGAATATCAAAAAACTGGCGACAATTAAGAAAAAGGATCTCATTTCGCACATTCCGACAAATGTGTCCCCCATGATATTTCTGGAAGAACCGGGAAAAACAAAAATCGCCGAATGCATTCATATCGCGCCGACACAACTCCTCTCTACCCTCTCCGCTGGGCAGGAAGTGGTATTAAAACCAAAAAATCACTGCGTAGAGATCCGGTCGCTTGCCAATGCGTATTTGGCGGC
>CAYLQG010000056.1:0-9806 GCA_964385705.1 uncultured Gammaproteobacteria bacterium | reverse complement strand
CGAAAGAAGCTCAGACAACACCGGAAAGAATCACATGGTTTCTGGATGTAGACAATCGTGAACCACTTCCCTTTGATGCTTTTTGGCACGATAACGAAGAAGAGGATTATCCGGATGAATCTATTTCTGATTCCGCAGCTTCGGTTGAAGATCAGGTAATCGCGCGACTAGAGGGTGAACGAATTTTTAATGAGGTTAGCACATTTCCAGCACGCGAACAGAAGATCATTTTTTTCCGCCACGCATTTGATTTAACAGTGCGTGAGACAGCAGAGGAGATGAAAGACGTAAAAACCCGAAGGGGCAAACCTATAGAACCCTCTTCTGTTGATTATGTCGAAAAACAGGTACTGAAAAAACTACAGAAGCCGCTTTCTGATCTTAATCCTTCATACCAATAGCGTAAGGAAAACCGTAAAATTACCCTCGATATTGACAACGACGGAAAATACATATATTATAGTTCTATCCCCCATAGGGGGATAAATACTTATAGTAGCGACTTTAGGAGCCGAATTATGCCAAAAGGAATCCCTAGGGATACATCAACCAATCACGCGATCCTCCACCGCCTACGGATAGCCCAGGGTCATCTGACCCGGGTGGTTAAGATGGTCGAGGACGGTGCGTACTGTATTGATATCATTAACCAATCCCAGGCGGTTCAGTCAGCCCTGAAACACGCCGACGAGGTTATTATGGCCAACCACCTCGCCACCTGCGTCGCCGAGGAAATTAAAAAAGGAAATGCCAACGAAGTCATAAAGGAGGTGATACAAGTTATGAACAAAACTAACCCATCCGATCACAAATGTTGCTGCGGTACCTGTACCTGCGAAAATTGTACGTGCACCTGCACGAAAGACGAAAAAACGCCGTGCACATGCAATTGCAAAGACTGTACCTGCAATAAAAAATAGTATCCCCTGTTTGAATTAACCGATATACCAAAAAGTCCCGGCGATAACGCCGGGACTTTCGAAATTCGTTATGTAATGAACGGTTATTTAACCGTTAAGGTTCCGACCATACCCTTATCTTTGTGACCAGGGACGCTGCAGTAATATTGATATGTCCCCGCCTTTGTCGCTGCAAACGTCACAACATCGCTCTGACCCGGCTGTATCGTTTTCCCTTTCACATTAAGAGCGTCAATCGTAAAGTTATGCGGATACGTCCCGTTGTTTGTAAACGTGACCTTAACCGTATCACCTACTGCTACCATCAGTGTATTCGGTGTAAAGGCAAACTCAGTGCCAACGACGGTGAATTCTTTCGGTAAACCGTTCGTAGCCACAGTTGCGCCCGACGCACCGGACATCGCCTCAGGCGCTGCCGTCGGCTCCATTGTGGTTTGAGGCGTAGGAGCACTCCCGCCCATGAACATGTCTTTTAATTTATGCCTGCCGAGATATGCTCCGGCTACTACAACAACAACGACAAGAACGAGAAGTAGATTTTTCATACCGGGTAGTAGAATTTCGACCTTTGCCTTTTACGCTTTTCGAAATCTCTATTTCCTTTCTTAAAAAATTGATTAATGTTACCAAGCAGTCTCACAAATCTCGAGCAAAGTTAAAAGCGTGTCGAAATTTCACTACCCGGCATATACCACCCTACACGTTTACTCTCTATTTGTAAAGTAAATCACATATTTTTATAGTATAATGCTCTACATGACTCCCCTTCAGAAAAATACGTATGAGCTTCTCAAAACGGTTCCGAAAGGAAGCGTGACAACATACAAAGCATTAGCAGAGGCATTGGGAACCAAGGCTTACCGCGCAATCGGCCAGTTTATGCGAAATAATCCGTATGCGCCTCAAGTCCCTTGCCATAGGGTCGTTGCAAGCGATGGCACGATCGGCGGATTCAAGGGGAAAACCGGAGGCCGTGAGATTCAAGAAAAAATTGCATTGTTAACCCATGAGGGGGTCCGGATTAAAAATAACCGCGTCGTAGATTTCGGGAGAATATGTTATACGTTTGTATAAAGCGTTAGATATATTTTATCCCGCTAGTTCAATCTATTTAATTTTCTTTACCATTCCCCTATTGACTCCCCTAACACCCATGCTACTATTAAAAATAAGAACTTATTTGTGAGGCCTCGTATGGCAAAAAAGAGAAAAAGTGTGGTAAGAAGGGCGAGCGCACACAAAAAACCAACAGTGAAAACGGAAACTCATGATATGCCAGCTGACACGACGACACCCGTTTCAACGGAGACGCCTCCTCAGGAAACTGCTAAATCACCGTCCAACAAAATGTCCATTGTTATTCCGATAATCGCGGTCGTCTTTCTCCTTGCGAATGTCGGACTGTTTCTCTATCTGCAATATGTAACGAATAAACAAAATACGCCGGTCGCAACCATTCCTGCTCCGACACAGGCAACAACATCCGCGACATCTCCGACACCGACATTCACACCGAAACCCACACCTACTCCATTCCCGCTCGCCCAGGGGAAAATCACTTATAACGGAGGACACGGCAAGGGTTTTGTAGGTTCTCAGATTACCAGTGTTACATTTGACCCGCTTGATCCTAAAAAAGGTGCACAACAAACGGTTTCCGTCGGATTCTCAGCGTCATCCCCTGTCCTATCTGCTGATCTTATTCTGACAACGGACACGAAAACAGCAACGTACAGCATGCAGAAAAATGCCCAGGATCCGACAGGGAATTCATGGCTGGTCGTCATCACAACCGATGATACGCATTTATATAAGTACACGGCACAGGTAACCATAAAGACCGCCACAGATAAAGATTCTCAGACCATCACGATAAGATAGATATGAAATATTTGCCAATCGTATTTAGTATTGCGCTCATTCTGATTAGCCTGAGCCGCGTACCTCAGGCCTTCGCAACAAACTGTACGACGACTACTTCCGGCGACCAGACAATTTCTTCAAGCTGTGTCTTTCTGGGCGTAGGAAGCTTTGGCGTCGATACAGGCTCAGGGACATCAAATACGGCAACGCTCACCGTATCGGGTGCCGCAACAACATTAACCGTCAATTGTAATCAAACCATCGGATTCGGAAAAATAGTTGTGAGCGGCGGGGCCAGTATATTCATCTCCTCGGGGTGCGGTGGAACTCCGGCAAAACTTGCTCCCGGTGCGTCAGTTTGGATGGTCGACGCAGACGGTGACCATTATCCCGCAACAACGACTCAAACGGTATCTACAACGTCTCCCGGAGCGGGTTACGTAAGGAGAAATACGCTTACCAGCACATCAACAACTGATTGCGACGACACCGACGTAAACGCTTTTCCGGGTCAGACCGCATACTTTACGACGATTTCACACGGCGGTATATGGGATTACGATTGTAGCGGCGCGACAACCTATCAAATCTCAACCTGTTCCTGCGGCGCCTGTGTGTCAAATAGCTGCGGCACATCGCTCGGATGCATTACGACAACTCCATCCGCTGGCTACACCTGTGGATCCACCTATAACGACGGTCCATCGTCCTGTACGGAAAATACCGATGTTTACGGTTGCTCAAGCTGCAGTCCTGCGGGATCAAACAATGTACTCCCGGGGTGTCATTAACAGTAGATATTATTTCTCGGGCGTTAGTTCAGAAAGCTCATGCTCCAGTAAATCGAGCCGAGGAATTACGATCAGACGTTTTTTATATTCGATCAATTTCTTCTTTTTCAGTATTTCGATCTGTAAACTCGCCGTTTCTCTCGTCGTCCCGATCCACGACGCAATTTCCTTATGCGTAAGCGGTATGGAGAGGGTTCCTTTTTTCTCACTGACGCTGAAATTTTTCGCATAATACAAAAGAAGAAGAATAGTTTTCCGGTACGCGCTCTCAAATACCAGAAATTCCATCCGCTGCAGGAGGCCGCCGACTCCGCTTAAAAAGCGTTCGGTGAAATGCGCAAGAACCTCAGGATGAAGTTTGATAAATTTGTTCGCATCGTCCCGCGGTGCTCGTTGGATCTCGACCGCTGTCAGTGCCTCAAAATAATACCGGTTGGGAGCATCATTCAACACCCACGACATGGGAAAGTACGATCCCGGCCGGAACACATGAAGCACCAGCATTTCTCCGTTTTGCGCGACAAAACTCATCCGGACAAATCCCTTCTGAAGGTACAAAACTCCCGGCGGCGGATCCCCTGCCCGTAAAATAAGTTCTCCTTTTTTATAATGAAGCTTGGTGAATTTCGCAAAGAACGCGTCGACGATTGGGTTGAATTGTTTATCCATACGCTTAATTAGTTAACAATCTTACTTACTACTATACACATTTTTTACAAAAAATGTGTAATGTATATTACATATTATAAAAGTCGTTCCATATTATCATGCATATTAAGATATACAGATCAATAGGCCCGTCTTATGCAGAAAAAAGCCGCGATAGTAAACAGGATTATTTTCGTATTCTCATTATTGGGCGTTATCATTGCCGTCTACGTCCTTCAAAGTTGGCTCCGGCACACAACGATCGTTTGCCTGACCGGAGGCTGTGAGACCGTCAAAAAAAGCGCATATAGTTATCCACTTGGTATACCCGTCCCAGCAGTAGGCCTTGTCGGATACTGCATTATTATGGTGTTATCGTTTTTACGAACCACGAACCAAGAACTATCAACCAAATTATCTGCTTTCATTCTCGGTATGGCCACATTCGGCGTCCTGTTCGTCTCATGGTTTACATATACGGAGCTGTTTATTATCCACGGCGTCTGTATGTGGTGTGCCATATCTGCAGTAAATATGGCCGTTATATTCGTTCTTGCCGTTATAGACTCCAAAGCCGGTAATGTACGATGACTCCCAACTCTTGCTTTCCATTCTCAAATCCAATATAACAATAAGACTATGAAACTTACTAATGAAACGAAATTGTTTATCGGTATCATCATCGGGACCATCATTCTTGTAACCATTGCCGCTTTAACCTTAACGAAACCGGCGCCTTCGCTTTCCCGAAGCGATCTCATCCTCCCCGATTCTCATACGGAGGGCAATCCGAAGGCAAAAGCGTATCTCGTTGAATTTTCCGATTTTGAATGTCCGGCCTGTGGGGCTGCCGAGCCGACGGTTGCAGCCATTGTGAAGCAATATAAAGATAAATTGCTTTTTGTGTACCGGCATTTTCCACTCTCGCAGCACCAGTTTGCCGAGAGGGCGGCCGAGGCTGCAGAGGCGGCAAACGCCCAGGGAAAATTTTGGGAAATGCACGACCTCCTATTTGCCAACCAGGATAAGTTTTCGGATACCTATTTCGATACGCTCGCCAAACAACTTAACCTCGATATGACTAAATTTGATGCGGCTTTAAGTAGCGGCACTTACGCCAACCGGGTGAACGAGGATGTAACGGCGGGAACGGCGTTTGGTGTTGATGCGACGCCGACATTTTTCCTCAATGGTCAAAAACTTGATTTGACAAGCTTTAATGATTTTCAGACAGCCGTGGCAAATGCGGTGAAATAAGACAAGCAAACGTTCACAGTCAGCCGTTTACTGTTCACTGCACGTCATTCTATGGACCATAGGCATTGAGCCAATAACGTCATATGTCAAACAAAAAATTGCGTGTGGGGTGGTTTACGTTCACCTGCTGTGAAGATTCAACCATCGTGTTCACCGAACTTCTCAATACACGCTATGAAGTCTGGCGGGAAAAGATAGATTTCGTCCATGCAAAGGTCCTCCAAAACACCAATCGATGGGAACCCATGGATGTCGCGTTCGTTGAGGGGGCAATTTCATCAACCGATCAGGATGAAAAAGTAAAGAAGATACGCGGCCTTGCGACAAAATTAGTCGCCATCGGCGCATGCGCCTGCACAGGAATGCCGAGCAACCAACGGAACCGCTTCGACGCACCGACGAAAGAGGAAATCAAGGAATTACTCGTCCGCTTTAAACAGGCCGATACGGTGAAGATGCTCCGGCAGGTCGTGACTGTCGATGATGAGGTGAACGGATGTCCGATGAATGAACAACCATTTTTGGATCTTGTTGATAAATATTTAAAAGAATTTGGAATAGTAAATTCCCAATAAGCGCGAGAAGACATACATTTTGCAGCACCGTCACGCAGAATATGGACAAGGAAGTCTGATAAATAAAATTGCTTGACGGATGCGCACAAAATGCGTGTCGACTTCAGCGCGAAGTATGGATCCCCGCCTTCGCGGGGATGACAATATAATAAAATTATGCATACGACTAATCTTGATTTAACACTTGATGAAATTACCAAAATCGAAGGGACGGCGAAGCTAGACCTTCAGATCCGCGACGGCCAGGTCGCGACGTGCAATTTCGGCATCATCGAAATGCGTCGTTTTTTTGAACAGGCAGTACGCGGTAAAACAATTACCAATCTTCCGCACCTTTTAGCCCGAATCTGCGGCACTTGCAGTAACGCCCACCTCATGGCGAGTCTTAAGGCCGTTGAGAATGGTTTGGGACTCACGGTAACCCCGCAAACAAAACTTTTGCGGAAACTCCTCAATTACGGTCTCATAATACGGGATCACGGTCTTCATCTTTATGTTTTTGTTCTTCCGGATCTCTACAACCGTGAATCCATTCTCGCGTTTGATGACACAAATCCCGAAGAACATGAACTACTTCACGACTGCTTTGCCGTTAAAGAGGCAGGGAACAAATTAAGTATCACTGTTGCAGGAAGGTCCGTGCACGCTCCCCTTTTAGCCGTCGGAGGGATGAGTCAGATCGCAACCAAACAATCGCTTCTCGATCTTATTCCATCGTTAACCGACATCAGACCAAAAGTGTTAAAACTTATTGACGTCTTCTTACGTTATCCGTTTGAACTTACACAAGATCTGAAATTCTTGGCTCTTACCGACCCGGAATTTTCATTTCTTGAGGGCACAGTGAAAACAAGCGACGGAGCAACAATTGCTCCAGAAGATTTTGCTGCCCACCTCATAAGGAAAGATATCCCCCACTCGCAGGCAACCGGGTATCTTTTCGATGATCATATTCATATGGTGGGCGCCCTCGCCCGATTAAATATTAACCACGACGCACTTCACGCAAATACCAAACGTGATGCAGCTCCGGCTCTTTCACGATTTCCAAGTAAAAATATTTATCACAATAATCTTGCTCAAGCCATTGAAATGCTCCACGCGATTGACTCAAGCTTCGACCTTATCAACCAATATCAGGGGCTTGTTGAATCCCCGCTCCCGATTACCCCTAAAGAATCAACGGGCATCGGGATAATAGAAGCGCCCAGGGGGACGCTCTTTCATGCCGTCGAGATGACTGCAGATGGTAAAGTCAAAAAATCAAAAGTGATCGTACCAACCGGACAAAATCAAATCGGCATAGAAAAAGCGATACGGGATTACGTCGGAATGCATATAGACGACAGCAAAGAGGCATTAACAATGGAAATCCAAAAAATCATCAGAGCCTACGATCCGTGCATGAGCTGCGCGACGCACTTCCTCAGGGTAGAATGGCATTAATTATTTCCCCTATTCCTTCATGTTGACAGAGGGGTTACAATGAATGGTGGAAAGTAGATACACCTCGGGAAGAGCGTAAAAATCAAGAATCCACACATAAAACATTATTGAGTCAGTTATAGGAACACACCAAAGTATTTAAGTGAGGGCGTGTGGTATGTTATTTTTTTCTGAACTTATCGGAAAAAATGTTTATTCGGAAGACCAGCGCGAGCTCGGCATACTTTCTGACATCATCTTTCTTAACGCCGAAACGCCGAAAGTAACAAAAATTGTCACCACCCATAAATTAACCCGCCGTGAAATTCCGATCGAAACCCTCAAAAAAGTAAACAGCCACATTGTCATCAAGCGGACATTCAAACGAGTGATGATCCGAGAAAACGAACTATCAGCAAGAAAAACTCTTTTGGATAAACAGATCATCGATCTCGTCGGCAATAAGGTTGTGCGGGCAAACGATATCGTCTTTCAGGACAGTCCGGTTCTCTCAATATCCGGTATCGATATCGGCGTCCAGGGGCTTCTGCGCCGGCTTGGCCTTGAACGCACAATTCAGTACATTGCCCATTTTCTCCATATTGATCTCCCGATGACGCTCCTTAGCTGGAGCGATATTTTAACTCTGGAGCTTAAAGACGGTCAGATTAAACTAAAACAACATGAAGAACGCCTGTCAAAAATCCACGAAGAAGACCTCGCCGACTACCTCGAAATGACCAACATCCAAAATATCCACTCCTTCTTAAAAACACTTGATAGTCACAAAGCCGCCGACGTCATCGAAAACTTAACTATCAATTATCAGGTCGATTTATTCCAGCGGTTTGAGCCTCAACAGGCTGCAGATGTCATCGTAAAAATAGATCCTGACGAAGCGGTTGACATCCTTCTCGCAATCGACCGGACGAAGAGGGACAAAATTATGAGAATACTGCCAAAGGCCGAGCAGCAGGAACTTCATCAGCTGATGACATTTTCAAGAACCCCGGTCGGCAAACTCATGACCAGCGAATTTTTCGCGGTCGAATCCCATATGACAGCGGGCGATATTCTTAAATCAGTAAAAACAAGTACCGCGGACTTCTCCTGGCTGCAGGCTATTTATGTCCTCAACCGTGATGATCAGCTTGTCGGCGTCTTTAATACCCACGAACTCCTCATGCAGGCCCCCGATATGCCCGCGTATAAATTCATGATTCCCGAACCTATTGTCGTTCTATTAACGACACCGGTTGAAGTAGTTATTTATAAATTATTCAAATATAAAATTGCGGCGCTTCCGGTCATTAATCGAGAAAAAAAGATACTGGGCATCATCACTGTCGATGACGTTGCGGATATTATTCTCAAAAAAATATAATGATAGACATCCTGAAAAAATATCGGCGCCGTTTTTTTCTTTTCTTCGCGGTATTCGGTCCCGCAACAATTACTGCTATGGCAGACAATGATGCCTCGGGTGTTGCGACCTACTCCATTGCGGGCGCTCAATTGGGATATCCAATCTTACTCATCCTCCTTCTCATCACAATTCTTTTGGGAATCACACAAGAGATGGGTATCCGGCTTGCGCTTGTAACCCGAAAGGGCTTGGGTGATCTCATACGGGAAAACTTTGGTGTCAAAGTCTCCCTCTTTATTTTTGCCTGTTTATTTATCGCGAATATGGGAACGATCATCGTCGACCTGGCTGCAGTCAAGGTGACAAGCCAAATGCTCCATTTTCCGGCAATTCCGACTATGATTGTCGTTATTATCCTCACGTTCGTATTCGTTATTAAAGGAAATTACAAGCTCAATCAGAATATTATGCTGTTTTCCTGCCTTTTCTATCTTGCCTACATTTTTTCCGCAGTAAAAGCGCACCCGAATTGGTCCCTTGCTATCACAAATCTTATCATCCCCCACGGGGTCAAATTAACGCCTGAGTATTTTCGAAATTACATCCTGATCGGTCTCGGAGTATTAGGGACAACTGTAACCCCGTGGGGCCAATTTTTTATCAGCTCGTTCGCGTTTGACAAAAAAATAGAAATTGAGCGGCTTAAGTATTCTCAGTTTGAAACGTATTGGGGGGCATTTCTTACCGACTTCTTCTCCTTCTTTATGATTGTTGCTACAGCCGCAACGCTCTATATCCACCATATTTCCCTCGTCTCTGGCGAGCAGGCGGCCCTTGCGATTAAACCGTTTGCGGGCGATCTTGCCGGTACGCTTTTTGCCATCGGTATTTTAAATGCCGGATTTATGGGAATAGTCACGGTTTCTCTCTCAACTGCTTACGCTTTCGCGGAATTTTTCGG
>CAYLQG010000055.1:0-9816 GCA_964385705.1 uncultured Gammaproteobacteria bacterium | reverse complement strand
GGTCATATTTGGGTAATGCAAAAAGCCTCCGGGCAAAATACCCACGGAAGCTGAACATTGATCAGTCGCCCGCTTTAGAACTTCAAGACCGATCCCCGGCGACCCGCCGGTGAGGCGGAAATGCACGTTGGGGAATTTTTAACTCCTCCAATGAGTTTATCTTCCTCTCACACGCCCCTGATAATAACTATATATATTGATATCTAACTATACATTACTATATAATCTCGACATGGCTTCTATTGAGTTTGCGGATGTAAATCCAAAAGATATTGATTTAACCGGCATCCCGACCGGATGGGATACCCTTTCCGAGGCGGAACATTCCCTCGTTTGGGATCTTTTATCCGGACAAAATACAGAAAAGTTTCGGGGCATTATCTCAATGGAAGGGAGAAATACATTTATTTTGCGGCCAGGCTCCCCAGACCCCATATATACCCATATTCAGCTTTCCGGAGGATTTTATAAGGAACTGGAAATATCAAGAAACGGGATGGCGATATCGAAAAATACTGTCCATATGCTATCTGCTGATAATTTCGTTTTGGGACGTGAACCGATGTTTAGAACCAATGCGATTACAGAAGACGGCCAAATAACGACAACACAGCCTGAATATGTCCCCACGGGAGCATATACACAAATGCAGGCTCTAAAGAAAGCTGTTGACACCCTCTCTATCACGGCCAGTCTGGAAAAATTGAAGGAACTCGATTTTCCTGATAAACAAATGTTTATGGTTCCGAAGATTGTGGGCGTCTATCAATTCTCCGAAGTTACAGACCCGACCGGTAATCCGGTATACGGAGTTGCTATGTTCACATCTTCCCCTGAAAACAGGCTGAGCCATCGTATCGATAGTTTTTTCAACAAGTATGGAAAACACTATGAAGCGTCCATAAACAGACGGATTCAGAGGAATTTTGGCTATCAAACGGTTGCCATGGGAAGAGCTATACGGACGCTTCATGATACTTTTAACCTTTATCACCGTCAGATGACCAGCAGCAACTGTGAAATTGTAACGCTGCGGGACAACCACTTCATGCCCTTCTTTCATGATTGGAGTACAACGATGAAGCTCCCCAAAAACCTGCATTCTAATAGAATGGCTCGCGCAATTGACCTCGTAATACCATGGGCATCCGTTTCGATTCTCATGGACCATATGCGCGAAACCGGAGAAACAAACAAAGACGTTTCGCAATTTATGACCACGTCGTTTCTCGCGAATCTCACAGCAGGATACGTTCATTTGCCGCCACGGAGATCAGACGAATTCCAGAAAGAATTATTTTCCCAGTTCACTGTTGAGGCATCTGATATGAGCCCCTTTGAGCGTCTAGCAAATTTTATCAGTTCTTTTGATCCCACTATCGGTGTAGAAACAGAAGAATAACCGCAGCTCCGCTCGCGCAATTATTCCCGCTTGAGTACTTCGAAAAATGCCGACTGGAGAATTTCGACGCGGCCAACATGAAAGAGTGCAGCATGAAATACCATCAATCGTTCTCGATAACCGTAACCACATCCTGATAGTGGGGTTTTTCAATAAACACATCAGCCACCCTCCGTGTTTCATCCGTTTGGATTTCACCGGTAAACATAATCGTTCGACGGCCTGATCGTTTCACGTCTTCAATAAGTCGAATTCCGTTAAGATTGCCCAATCCTTTATCACTCACCACCCATTCGGGCCGGAATGCTTCTATTGTTGTACGAAGAGCGAGTTCTGACGAGAGGGTTGGCTTTACGTTGGCGTCTACGTTCACCATGAGAACATGATGGTTATGCGCAAGAATCTCACCCAAATGTGAAGGTATATCATCGACAATGCATATCCGCCTGCTATTATCGTCGGAAACCTCAGGTGGTAATATGATCGTTTCAAAAAGCGGCTTCTCTTCCGTATCGTACGAAGGCGAATATCCTTTGCGGTCAATGCGGAAGCCTTCTCCATCCCGACGGATAGTGGGCGTGCATAGGCCGCAGCTAACGCATGTGTCTCGGAGAACTTGTTCAGTAATCGTAGCGCCCCAGTTCTTTTCCAAAAATGCATTAAGCTCGGAAAATGTATTTGGGTTGATTACAAGCTCACTCGATCCGTCCGGCTTCCCCTTCACTGACATAAAGTCCACTCCTGAATCTTGCGCCAACCCATTATAACGACACTCGATGAATGCTGCCATTTGGGCGATTATATCACTCCCGTTTAAGCATCTCAAAAAGAACTTGCCGTAACATTTCGGGTGACTCTATGAGGAAACTGCTTCGAGTTCCATCGGGGATGAATCTGTCAAAGGTGCATCTCCTGCGAGAGTAGAAAAAAATCGCGTCCATGATGTTTTATTTTTGTCATGAACTACCGCGGGTTGTTTCATGATTTCAAACCCAATCCGCTCGAGCACGGGAAGAATAGTCTGTATATTACTCAGGGGTTCGGTGATCTCGACGGTACCTCCGCGTTTTAGCACGCGCTTAATCTCCACAAGAAGTTGAAGATAGGAACGGGGAACATCAAATATTCCATGCCCGGATCCTTCTCCCGGTTCGGGCGGATCATCATGCAGTTCTCCGCATAAAAAATTGCATGATACTTTATCCACACTTCGGTCCCCTAAGGGAATTGAAAACGCGGCACCATCTTCCGGGTGAAGTAGTCCCACATTGGAGGGCCAATCTACTGGCTTTTCTCGCAGTTCCGGTTCGAGCACTAAATAGTTACGCCCCGGAAATTCACCAGCCAATCGCTTCACGTACTCCGCCTCTTTACCAGCCCCAATATCCAAATGGACCTCACTGTCGCTATTCATAAAGCAGAATAATTGTAATACGTTACGCCGTTTGAATCAAAAATATAGGATATATCGACCGCCAATGACGCGTTACTCCCGTTTGAGGACTTCAAAAAATGCGCTTTGAGGAATTTCTACTCTTCCGATAAGCTTCATCCGCGCCTTGCCCTTCGCCTGTTTCTTCAATAACTTATCCTTCCGCGTGCGGTCGCCGCCGTAGAGCTTCTGGATAACGTCTTTGCGGAAGGCTTTGACATCGGCGCGGGCGACGATCTGGCCGCCGATGGCGCCCTGAATGGGGATCTGAAATTGTTGCCGCGGGATGACTTGCGCTAACCGCTCGACGATGGCGATACTCCGGTGGTGCGCCTGGTCGCGGACAGCAAGGAATGAGAGTGCGTCGACTTTTTCTTTATTGACCAAAATATCAATTTTTACCACATCGACCGCCTGAAATTCAAAAAATTCATAGTCGAGCGATGCATAACCCTCCGAAATACTCTTTAAACGGTCAAAAAAATCAATAATCATATCGGAGAGTGGGATGAGGTAGGTAAATTCCGCCTGTTCGGCCAGATATTTCAAATCAATGTATTCTCCCCGCTTCTCCTGGGCAAGCTGCATGATGGCGCCGACGTAGCGCTTGGGGGTAAAAATTTTGACTTCCATGATGGGCTCTTTTACGCCGTCAATGTAGGTTGGATCGGGAAATTCGGTAGCGGATTGGATGGCATAGGAACGCGAAGGTGGAAGATCGACGGTAGAAGATTGATCTGATTTTTCTATCTTCAATCCTCTATTTTCTATTTTCGATCCTCCATCTTCAATCTTCTCTTCTGCTCCTCGATTCAACCCTAATTTCCCAGGATCCACTCCAGAATTAAGCGTCAAGTGATACTCGACCGACGGCGCCGTCGCGATCATGTCAAGGTCAAACTCCCGCGAGAGCCGTTCCTGCACGATTTCGGCGTGAAGTAATCCGAGGAATCCGCAGTGGAAACCATTGCCCAGGGCAAGGGATGAGATCGGCCGGAAGGTGAAAGCTGAGTCTGAAAGCCGCAGTTTTTCCATACATTCCCGTGCATGGGTAAATTCGTCGGCGTTTAATGGGAAGAGGCTCAAAAAAACCATCGGTTTGGGCTCCTTATATCCCGGTAGGGGGTCTTTCGCCTGCTTAGGCTGTATATGAGCGTTTAGCGTACTTCCGACCGTTATGGTGTCACCTACTTTGGCTAAACGTACATCCTTAAGGCCTGTGGCAATATATCCGACTTCTCCTGTCGAAATCCCTGCTGATTTTAGCATCTGGGGCATGAAAAAGCCTGCCTCAATTGCCTGTATTTGAGCACCTGAGGCGAAAAATTTAATACTCGTATGTGGATCGTACTGCATAGAACCATCAACTACCCTAACAAACACGACTACCCCTTTGTGCGGATCATATTGTGAAGAAAATACTAAAGCCCTTAGCGGTTTTTCAGGGTCACCGGATGGCGGTGGAATCCGTTTAATAATTGCCTCTAAAACTGCGGGAACGTTCTGCCCTGTCTTTGCCGAAATTTGAATCATCTCTTCTTCCTTAAATTCAAGTACCTTGAGCTCCTCGATCGTTTCTTTAATCCGCGCGTGCGGCATATCGATTTTATTGATTAAGGGAATTACGGTTAAATTGTGAAGACGGGCCTGATGGAGATTCGCAAGTGTCTGCGCCTGCACACCCTGGGTCGCATCAACGACAAGAAGCGCACCCTCACAGGCCGCAAGCGAACGGGAGACCTCATAGCCGAAATCGACATGGCCGGGAGTATCAATGAGATTTAACACGAAGGTAGAAGGTGGAAGATGGACGATAGACTTGTCTTCTTCTATTTTCGACCCTCTACCCTCTATCTTCGCGTTATACATCATCCTCACCGGTGCCAGCTTTATGGTAATCCCCCGCTCGCGCTCAATCGGGTTACTATCAAGAAGCTGCGCCTGCATATCGCGCATAGCCACGGTACCGGTAAGCTCGAGGAGCCGGTCAGCAAGCGTCGACTTCCCGTGATCGATATGGGCAATGATAGCGAAGTTGCGAATGTGATCTTGTTTCATACAATGAGCAACGCCGTCCCAGTCTTTCGCGGGACAAAGTTGCGAATATTTTGTTGTTTCATACAATGAGCAACGCCGTCCCAGTCTTTCGCGGGACAAAGTTGCGAATATTTTGTTGTTTCATACAATGAGCAACGCCGTCCCAGTCTTTCGCGGGACAAAATTCCTTATATGGTCCTCTGACATGTGAACGGATTATAACAGGAATATGGTTTTTTGTTGCGTGAGAAGATGGTCCCGGGAATGGTGCATAATACCGTTTCTTCCGCTATAATGCGCTATTATGAATTCGACTGAACAGAATAAATTAATTTGCTGGGATAAAGACCACACAATCGGAGAAATTGTCCAAGATTCATTTGTTCCGTACCCCGGCATCAGATCGGTGCTTACAGAGCTCTCTCTCATGGGATTTCAACACTATATGACCACGTCGATCGAAGAAGATGGTTCATGGGAGCAAATGCAGTCCTCCGGACTTGCCGACATATTTAAGGAGCTAGATATTTATGGCATCGAATCGATCCGCACCTTATCGAAAACCTACAAGGCGCCGTATTTCGTATTTTCCGAAGAGACCGGATCAACCGAGCCGCACCGGGACATGATCATTATCGGAGACGAAACGTCGGACCAGGCGGGAGACCTCATTCACGTCGTGTTTATCAAGCTCGAGAAGGCTGAGAAACAAATCAAAACGCTTCCGCAGATTATATCTCATGTGCTTGCAAGAGGCGACGGAGAAGTGAGGAGAGGGTTTGACACGATCTACAGGGATGCGGACCTATCTGATAGCACATCCGATGATCACTGGGTAAAACACGTTTCGTTACCAAACGGTGTCGCATTTGATCTCGAGTATATAGACCTTTATTTTCAAGCTCCAACCGACCTGGAGTTCAGCTTTCCCGTGATAAGAAATATAACAGGAACATAGAGCGGGGCCCCGCAAACACTATTAATCTTTCAATAGCCAGTCGGTTTTACACGCCGCTATATACGAACTCAACACACCCAAGTCAGTAGGGTTACTTTTATATAGTTGATTCCATCTGCTTTCTACGGCGTCGGCAAGCTCATTTATCGCATTTCTATCATCCGTTTCCCCTCTCAGGACGAACTCATGTATAGGATTGCCCTTTTCTACGACAAATGCGTCAAAGGCCCATTTACCAAGACGTCTCATTTTATTGTCATCGTATAATACTTCCAACAGCCACTGCGCGGCTTTCCGCATGGAGCTTTGCTTCATAACCTCCTGCCAGACCTGCTTCGTGTCAGGAGATATACGTCCAAACAGCGTATCATGAATTATCGTGGTATAGTTTTCCTCCAGATTATCTGACCAGCCTTCAACCAACGCTTCCCCACGCACAAGGGTGCGAAACGCCATCAACCGGACTGAGGGATCCTCATGATGTAAGCCGAAGTTGACAAGCTGCTGGAACAACACGTCTTCACCCTCATTATTGGGATTAAGCATCCGGCCCAAATACATGAGACTAAATGCTTCGGTATTTGACATATTCCGCCAATCATTTTCATCCTCAATCTGATAAATGTGATCACGAAACGCGCCGATAAACATGCGGTTTAGATTTGTTTTGTCGCCGATTTTGAAGCCCGTTTTCTGCGTGATGGTGTCTTCAATCTGATCCAATGGAAGATTGAGAAGATAATTATAGCCCACGACACCTGCGATAAGGCTGTTAAGAATCCTTACAGCCGCCCTATTTCCATCCGGCGGATAGCCTTTAAGTTCAAACGCGACATTCAAGAACGGCTTTGCAAAATATTCAGGCGGGTTAAGATGAAGCTCCGGCCGCACAAAAACGTCATCGCGTGACGTTTCCCCGGCAAATACGGACGACATAATCATGACACCGCTATAAAAATCAGACCGGTTCTCCCGTCCCAATGCTCTTCGCCACAACTCAATGGGATTTACCGCACCCTCATGGTGACGCCCGTTATGACTGTCCCGCGCCAGTTGCTCAAGGACAAATGCGGATATAAACGCCTTCAGATCTTTTGCTTTCACGTCCTGGTGGAGTAAATGCACCCATTCACCAGTATGTTCAATGAACACCTTTCTGTCTATTGCTGAAAGCACATTCTCCCAGACGATAATCGACTTTCGGGCCACCTCGCCCCGGGATTCCTCGTGATACTCGGAATAATCGATGCCCTGGGTAATTATGGGAATTATTCTAATCTGTGTATCTGTTACATTAACCGATCTTGCATTGTTGCGGACCAGGGATAGTTCCAATGATGCGAGAATCGCATCACCCACATGTTCTCCTACGTCACCCTCCAAATCGTTCACGGATGCGACGCTGACAATTCGGTCAGCCCCCACGCCAAGCGAGTATTCCAGTTTACCCGCGAGCTCAAACTCGTTCATACCAAACCGTTTGGCGGATGATTCGACAAACTGAACGACACCCTGATCAAGAACCTGATCAACAGCATGTTTCCAACTACTCATCGACAGCAGATTGTATTCCAATGCGGGGAAGAGAAACATGCGGTCCTTCGCTGTTTGCAGCGTATCGTGAAGAGGATGAGCGCTTTCTTTCCCTTGCAGCATAATGGTATTTATCCGGCAGCTAAATAATGTGACGGAGTATAGCGAATTATAGGGAAAAGTGCAAGAAACGGCAGGATTACCCTATTATGGGTGTAAATTGTTCGATATCAAGGACGTGGATGTGGATACCGGCTTTATCTTTCGTCAACAGACACTGTGTCGCGCCCACATCTGCTGTCGAATCAATACCATGAGACCTGAACACCGCTTCAAGTTTATACGTCAAGTGGTCATCCATGTCGTGCAATTTTTTCTTCAAATTCTTATCCGTGCCGTGATAGAGTCCTGTGGCATCCGGAATCCAGGTATACACCACCGCCTTTTTCTCTGTCTGTCTATCGATGACCCCCACCAGAGGTTCGCAAAAACTCATGGACGCGCATTTCAATATCTTGCGGGTGAATTCCTGCATCTCGTATGAATCAATGACCGCCCGGACGCGCGGCGCCATGGCAAGTTCGTTATAAATACTGTTACGGGCTCTCGCAATGTGCCGTTGCCTGTCCGTTATGCTTTTTAACATGAAGGCCAGGTGTATGGAATCACGCTTATCGCTACGGACCTTTGCGATAAATGTTGGTTCTGTTGCATCCACGAACAAATTGCCGTGATCATCTATCTGCCGATGGTAGGGAACCCATGTTGAGAGACCGTCTTCAACGAGCGGCTGGACAGCGGCAACCTTCGTCTGATCCGCCGTCAGATTCACCGCAATATCATATCGCCCGTTATGGATCGTTTCTATCGTACGGACGTGATGTCGACCCTCCTCTACCATGCCGGATATCCTACCATTTTTTGATATAAAATGATATAGTTTACAACTTTACCAAAATCCCAACAATATCTTGCACAATCTATTATTATAGGCTATAATAGATACCATGGCTGTAGAGCAAGGGTCATGGGCAACTGACGCTCATTTTCAATCCTGGTTTCATAGGGAGGGCGGCCTTTTGTGGGAACAGTTACCCAACCTTGTCGAAAGCGCAATTGCCGCGGCTCCGCAAATCGATCTTGGCCGAAACAATGATTTTCAGGAACCCATAAATAGCGGATTTGACCGGTGGAATCATATATCTTCGAACCTTGAACCATCCGTATTCGTAGGCAATCTATTCTTGCCGGAAATCCCGCAAGAAGAAGAGTATCTTGTCAATAATAATCATGTCTTTAGCCGTACACCCGAAGGTTTTTATTTATTGGTCTATCATACATATTACCACTCGTCGTTTCACACCTCGGGCGATCCCGCACAGGTCGTCCAAGACGCAACAGATCACGAATTAATACACCATGATACCTATGCGAGGAATGGCATTAACGGATTGTTTTTTATGTCCTATTATCGCATTGCCCATAGCCCTGATACCTTTGGAACTCAGGCAAACTTTTCCCCGTACAGCGGGTTTTTACCCATAGAAGAGTACGTGTATAACCTGCTTGCTCCCCGGGATCCTTCTGACGGCGACCTCGCGGGCGTCGGATTGACACCGCAAATGTATACCGAGCTTCTCAGACGAGGAATTGATCCCATCGCCCACATCCTTACTCCGTGGTTTGAAGCGGGTATAATCCAAAGACCTGATACCGGTAGCATCTAAAGAATTTTTAACTTCTCTTGTATCCACATTCAAATCATCCTATAATTGCATTTCAAAGTTCCATAGCTCACGCATATGACACAGTCAACCGAAGTAATTGGCGATGGCAGAGAAACAGCATCCCACGGGTTCAACGGAACCCCTACCGACGTATCAGGTGGACAAGAATTCCCCGATGAACCATCAGCATTTGATGATTCGCTTGAATTGGAAGGACCACGTCATCGCGATCTTGAAGATATGCCCGAACCAACTGCAGACGATCTTTCCGATGATGTAGAAGACTTTGAGCCAATTGACAACATACTTCGCGACAAAAATCTCATCGGCGACTCCGGAGCCTCTCTGAAAATATATTTGAATGAGATTTCACACACTCCCCTTTTGGATGCAACCGAAGAAGTAACGCTTGCGAAGCGTATCGAAAAAGGAAAAATGGCAGAAAAAGAACGCCGGGATTTCAAAGGGCAATTAAGCCCCGATAGATTGAAAGAAATTCCGGGTATTATCGAAGACGGATTGACGGCCCACGAACAGTTTTTTAACGCTAATTTGCCGCTTGTCGTCAGTGTTGCGAAAAGATATGTGGGTCGGGGCGTCCCGTTCTTAGATCTTATCCAGGAGGGTAATCTCGGCCTCATTAAAGCCGTCGATAAATTCGATTACCATAAGGGGTTCAAATTCTCATCGTATGCCACATGGTGGATACGCCAGGGCATAACGAGAG
>CAYLQG010000054.1:7252-10229 GCA_964385705.1 uncultured Gammaproteobacteria bacterium | reverse complement strand
GGCGGCGTCCGGCGGCCTTCTTCACCTTCAGAATGTTGATAAGCCAGGTCCCGACAACGAAGGATGCAAGGAGCGAGAGCGGGATAGCAGAATACACATATGCCGTAAGACCTGTATGGACAAGAATAAGTGTTATCGCAAACTTCACGATTGACTCAAGAATAATGAGGAGCGACAGAAATTCGAACTTCAGATTTCCCTTGAGAAATCCGCTGTTGAGCGAAACTCCTAGAGACGCAATCCAAAGCGGAGTGATGATAAGGAGTGGGACGATACTCGATATATGAAATGCCCTTGAAAACTGCGGGAGGAACACGACCCAGACGGCGGTAACCGCGATGGCAAACGGCATGGTTAAGCGCCGGAGGTGGCTCCAGTACTGTTTTATCGGCGTTTCGTATTTTCCTAAGAAATACGCGCTTCTGAACGTGGCCATACCTGATACTGCCGCAAGCGGGATCTGTGATATATATGTGAAACTACCGATGAGACCGATAAGTCCGAATTCCTCAACATTAATCGTCCGACCTAGATAGGTGTTGTAGAGAAAGTTGAAGAAGTTCGCAAACATGGTCGCGCCGATCAATAATCCGCCGCGTGCCCAGTCGGTGGAGGCGAGATCAATAAGTTTTTGTATATTCTTTGAACGGGCTTCGGCGGATTGCAATTTCATCGCGTTACGTTCACGGATGGCGAGCTCATTCTGCAGATGAAGCCCATGAATGGTTTTCTCCCAATAATGGGGTTTGAAGAATAACTGGAATGTTGCAATGCCAGCTCCGACACTGATCATAAGCCAGTAGAACGGTATGAAAAATATGTATTTGACGAGATCCCAGTGATCACGTTTGGCGCACCCGATCATGTAATTGTAGAGACAGATGAAGTTGCCAAGAACGAGAGAAAATGCAGCCATATAGAAAATTGCGGCCGGATAGACCGCCTCAATAGTCGGGCCGACAAAGCGGTATAAAACGAAGTATGAAATCGTGATAATCCACAATATCGGATTAATGAGCATGAAGGCGATTTTGCCTCCGACAACGAGCTGGAAAATAAGAGCATGGTAGCCGTAGTCATGCGCAAACTGGACTGGGTTCCTCATATGAACGAGATACGTCTGGATGTATCCTTTGATCCAGCGGCTCCGTTGTCTGAACCAGTTATGGACGCGGCTGTTGGCCTCCTCAAGCGTCGTTGAGTCGATGATTGCTGTCTTATAGCCCTTCTTGAACAACCGGGCGCCAAGATCACAGTCTTCCGTTACGTTAAACGGATCCCAACCTTGGAGCTCGATAAGCCCGCTTGTCCGGAAATGGTTGCTCGTGCCGCCCAGGGGGATAGACGTGTTAATCGACTGGAGTCCCGGAAGAATGACATCAAACCACAGCGAATATTCAGCGGTAAATAACCTCGTAAGAAGATTATGCCGCGGGTTATAGTAATTCAGTTTTGCCTGCAGACAGACAACGTTGGCATCCGCTTTTGAAAACGCGATATACGCCTTTTTCAATTGATCGGGATCGGGTTTATCTTCCGCGTCAAAAACGACGACATATTCGCCTTTTGCCTGGCTTAATCCGTAATTACTCGCTTTCGGTTTCGTTTTGGGCTCCGATTGCGGCACAATGACGATACGGATATAGGGAGGTAAATGTAATTTGTTTGCCTCTTCGACCGTCAGCGTATCGTCCTCTTCAAGAAGGAGAAGTACATCCAGTTTTTCCTTCGGCCAGTCAAGTGCTTTGACTGCTTCTACGAATTGAGGCAGTATGCTTGCTTCATGATACAAAGGGCAAAGAATGGAGTAAACCGGGAGCGTTTTCTCATCGAGCTTTCGCACTTCTTCGTCTCCGATTTTGATTTCGGGAGGAAAGTGCAGGCTCTTCAAGATGACATAGAGATTGAAAAGTACATCCAAAAAATATATGGCACTGAGAACTGCAACAGCGACAATTGCTGTCGGAAGCGGTTTTATAAGTAGTCCTGCTGTGAGTGCGCCAATTATTGCAAAAAGTATCATCTGCTGCCAGAATGTGAACGTGACAAGTGCACTTTCCTGGTGCGACAGAGTCGTGTGTGTTATGAAGCGTTTGCGTTTATACGTTAGGCCGCTCCCCTGCATCGTATCTTTACCTTGAGGCGAGATAAGAAGTGGTCGCCGCAGTATACGGGTTCTTATCGCACCGTATGCGATCTCATAGGAAGTTGAGAGAAAATTTATCTTTGAGATACCCTGGAGCCTGGGACGGAAATCAATATCAACGTGTCCGGGTTTACCGCCTAATTCGTAGGCCATATGGATAAGCGGGATATCGATTGCCCAAGCACTTACAAGCCGTGGATCGAGGTATTCAAACACCTCGCTATGAAAAATCTTAAGCCCCGATTGAACATCCGTGTTGAGGTTGAGAAGCAACTTTCCGAAAAGGAGGGCGTTGAGCCTCGAAGCGATAGTTCTAAGGATGGTACTCTTATACGTCTTTCGAGTTGCGACGGCAAAGCCATGTGTTTTAGCTTCCGCATACAACTGCGGCAGTATTTCCGGCGGATACTGGAGATCCGCATCAAGCATCGCGATATAATCATACTGTGCGTGCGAAGCGCCCTCTACGATCGAGTAACCTTTACCTTTCTGCCCCTGCTTCATCAATAATTTTATGGTCGAAATGGTCAGGAAGGTTTTGATTTTTCTCCGTGTTGAGTCGGTTGAATGGTCATCGACAAAAATTATTTCATACTTTATGTCAAATGATTCCATTGCCCGTTGGACACGGTAGATGAGGCTCTTGATATTGCCCGCCTCATTATAGGTTGGTACGATGATAGATAATCCTGCTGTTTTCATAAGGATTTTTGAGACGTTTTATGACTCTCTACAAAGATAGATAAATCCTTTTTTATTACCCGATAGTATCTACCAAGTTTAACGGCATTCAACTGACCCGTACGGATATACTCGTAGACGGTGAGGACA
>CAYLQG010000054.1:0-7242 GCA_964385705.1 uncultured Gammaproteobacteria bacterium | reverse complement strand
CATTTAGTTTAAGGTAGTCGGCTATTTCCTTAACTGTCAGCAGTGATTCAGAGTTATTCATTGTTAGGTATCTCACTACGTAAAATTATAGGTTATATTTATACAACACCTATAGTTATATGTCAAGTGGTATATTCGAGTATGGGTGTCTATAGGCGCGAATGGGTATGTTTTTGTGCCTATCGTGCCTGCGCAAGTATGTAAAAGTGTTAAGTGCATAAGGTTTACGGGATTTTGTGGCTGTTTATGAACTGCAAAAGATCACGGTATACAATCCGATAATTTCTTCCAAATTTCACGGCTTTCAGCTTCCTTGCGCGGATATAGTCGTAAATAGTAAGGCTGCTTAACCGCAAATACTGGGCAACCTCACGCACGGTCATGAGCGTTGAATCAACTATCATGTGTGATATAGAATACCAATAATAAGTACGAAGTCTTACTTATAACACAGGGTGTCATTATCCGTCAATGGTTCAATATGGTTCACTAGCGTTTTGTGTATCAAACTGATCGCTGTTTGAGGCTGTTGAGGCTACATGAGCACCGTGCCAAAGGCAGGGTTCGGCGGTTCCATTGATTTGTTGTGGGCGCACAGGGATTCGGACCCCGGACCTTTGCAATGTGAATGCAACGCTCTAGCCAACTGAGCTATGCGCCCATAAACCTACATGAATTATATACGCTGGAGCTTTGTAATGGAATGCCTTCGTGTTTTATCCGGCCTGTGTGGCAAGCGTCCGCTCATTGGAGAGCCCGAAGGAGGTACCGTGTTTCTTATACGATCCCCAATAGCCAGCTTTTTTCTTGCGGCCGGATTGTAAAGACATCCAGGATCGGCTATCGTCCACCTGTTCACGGAGCACCTTTAATATAGACCGGAGGCGCTCGAAAAAGTTTTTGTGATACACACCGGGATCAACCGGAGCATCTGCGACCGTTCGCTGAATTTCCGTATTCAGGCTTTTTATTGAGGATGCAAGTGCTTTTAATTCCATCCGAACCGCTTCGATTTGTTCTTTAAGATGCGGTTCAGTGGGAGCGATATACGGTTCACGGGGGCGTATCTCTGGCCTTCTGAATCCGGGAAATGGAAACCGTTCACGCCCAAGGTCAACCGGATTATTTGCACTGAGTTCACCCTGCTGTTGTCTTTGCGGTGTTCCGAAAAGTGAAGAAAGTGCGTCGGATGCAATTTTACCTGTGACGTCTTTTGCGACCGTCTTCCCGACACCGCTCCCCAGCGTTCTTAGGGATTCAAGAATAGAATCATTATGCGCTGTTTGCGTTTTCTTCTGCTGCGGTTGCTGCTGGAATGCACTCGTATCCATAGCTGTATTTTACTACAGGCTTGTATTCTACGCAAAGATTATTACACTGCGGCCAAAAAGTCAATAGTCTTCTGACGCCGCAGCACCGATGCAATATAGTAGCGTTGGGCTTCGAGGGTCTTTTTTTCCTGATCGGTTTTGGCTGTTTTTATGACCGTATCAATATCGTCATCCGATATGAGTATGCCTTCTTTATCCGCAACTTCCTCAAGTGCAAACTCCAGGGTAAGCGTCCTTCTTGACTGTTCGTCATATTCTTTGCGGACACTCTCAGACGTCCTCCCTGTCGAGGAGAGATATTGCTCAACTGACATACCAAGTTTGCGCGTCTGATCAATAAGATCGGAGAGAAGTCTATTCACTTCATGCTCCACAAGAAGAGCCGGAATTGTTGTGGTCACCGCATCGTATAGTGCTTTGAGTATCTCATCGAGAGAGGGTTTTTGCGGGCCCTGTTCTGATTCGGGTTTTTCCCCCGGCTTTTTGGCAATTTCCTGGCCCGGCACCCAGATTTTCTTCGCTTTACTCGCTTTAAGATCGCTGATGGCTTTTTTGTATGCTCCGAGCGTAATCGTCGGTCGTTCGCAGGTTAACGCGCGTAAAACCCAGTCTTTTTTTTCGGTCGCTTCCTTAAGTTCAATTTTCGGTGATACGATCGGACGCACCTTATGTTCCTTTACAGCCTGATCGTAGGATTCAGGGATTAACAGTTTAAGGACGTCTTCGTATACTTTTGTCTTATCAAGTTTTTCCTCGACAACCGCGCGGGGTGCTTTGCCCTTTCTAAAGCCGGCAACTTCTGTGTTTCTTACTGCTTCTTCAACGACGTCGTTATACTTTTTCTCTACGTCAACCCAGGGGACGGTAATTGTGAACTCAATTGTGCCATCTGCTAAACGGTTAATAGTGCTTTTCATGCATCAGATTGTATCATACGCAGGGTCAATTTGAAAAGCCGAGCGATAAGTCAAGTTCCGGCGGTGTCAGTGTCTGATCCTGGAGTACCGCATTCTGGATGGTCCCCGGCAGTGCATCAATCGCAGTTTCAAAATTGAGAAATGCGCTTTGCGTCGCATACGGCGCGAGCGTGTGGCTGACGACCGGGACAGGTGTAGGCGTTGGAGTCGGCGCTACGGAAATCGTTTTTGCGGCCTGATTGTTTGATCTCATCGCCGAGATCGCAACGAGAATAATAAGCACGATAAGTACGATAACCCCGACGGGAGCGATCTTCTGAAGGTTTAACTCAGGCATCGGTGGTAATTTGAGCGGTGACGCCGGCGGCGAGACTTTCTCTTCAGAAGGCGCCGCTACCGGCGGATTATCCGATTGCGGCAATATCTCAGGTGTTGGTACGGTCTCATCCATATTATTGTGTGTACTTCAGTTCATTTTTAAGTTCTACTAAATACGATGCTCCCTCGACAAGATATTGACGTGCATCCGCAAGACCCTGCGTCATTGTGTTGTACTTGTCATCCAAATCCTGCGAATCACGGGCACTCAGATTTGTGTCTTCCGCGTTAATCTCATCATACTTCTGTTGATAAAAACTCCGTTTATTCTTGATCTGCAATATCCACCGATTAACGGTCTGCTGTTTATCGGGAGTCATGGAGCCACTGTAGCTTGCGATCAGTGTCTGAGCCAAACTGACATTATTGTCATAATATTTACTCAGAAGCGAAAGCTGCCCGAGGGCAAGTCCGATGAGGATTTGCTTAACGCTTGACTGCAGAATATTGTAATGTGATTCAAGGTTGGAAGAGGCCTGCTCAGCGTCAGGTATTGATGCGACGGCAGTGATCTTATTTGCATCGTCAGCGAGGAAGGACGCTTCGTTTCTGACGAGAGTCTGATATAACACTTTCGTTGAGGCAGTTAATCCCTGGTCCTCCGTCAGCTTCTCGTCAAGGAGCAGAAGATAAGACCGCAATAACTGGTCGCGCCCCGCCAGCATCGTTTTTGTTCTATTGAGCGCATCGGTCTGCGCGGGTAAAGATTGAAACTTCTCGTACTCATTTTTGGAAACCTGGAAATCAGAATACGATTGCCTATACAGGTCAAACTGATAGAGAAAGTCCTGATACGCCTGCTGTGAGGTTGCAACGACGCGCTGCGGCAATAATGCAGCACTGACGACGAACACAATGAGGAGGACAGATAGGGCAAGGAGTTTCCTCATAAAACCATCGTAACAGTATAAACAATTGCGGTCAAGAAAGCGGATATATTACAGCTTTGTGCCTCTAATATACTTTTATTTGAACACCTTTTACGCTGGATTCAGAAAATCGCGATTGCTTTTGATACCAAAGGTGGGTGAAACTGATCCACCTTTGCCTCGGGTCACAGATTTTTCCAAAGATAGTATATGAAAAGGCAAACTAATTTGTTATTTCTATTAAAGACGGTATTTATTTTACTTAATGCAATGCTTTAATTCTTGAAATAAATGTATTTAAATCCTGTTGAGTGATTGGATCATCAGGGCAGAAACGTATTGGGTTTTGGGCGCAACCTGTGGTTAACTTTAGCCGTCCTAAGAGTTGAATATATTGGAATAATGGTTGATCCTGAGGTACGTCAGCGAAAATCGGAGTTATATCCTGTGGGTTTGTCGGCTTCTTAATTGTTCTTAATAAGAATGTGGCGGCATCTGCCCTTGTCGTGATCCGATCAGGGCAAAACATACGCGGATTATCTAAGCATCCAGTCGTAACTTGATTATCCGCAAAAATCTTTGCCGCGTTTCCGTACGTTGAGACGGGAGTATCAATAAAGTTATCTGATGTTTGGGTGATCAGTTTTAAATTAAACGATTGTGAGATTATATTAGCTACTTGAATCCGACTCAGATCTTTTTGATTTATGACATAAAGCTTATCGATGGCTTGTGTCACATCGGAGACTGTGCCGACAATTACAAATTGACGGAAATTATATGTACCTGATGGTGTAAATCCGCCTCGGAACATAAGATTCCATTTATTAACGTTCGAATTGGTAAATTTCCATCGACCATAACCGAGCGGTTTAATCCCATATTGCCAATTACCATATCCCGGTCCGGTAAATCTGTTTGCCATATCCGGCGAGTAAATACCCATCGCAAACTGATTATCCGGAGTTGCAATAATTATCGGATAGGACTGCAATTGATCACGAACAACGTCATATCCGTATGCGTTATAGGTAGGATATCCTGCCCCGGAGGATAAACTGGATATTGTTTTTTGAACAGGGTTATATGTTAAAAACTGCGAAAATTCTACCGGCATATAGGCAGTCAACGCTTCAAAAAGCACCGATTGGTATGATTTATCCAAAATAAATCTGCTAGTGTAATCAATCACATTAGGTAATCCGTCAGCACCGAGCTGAACAGTTTTCGCGAAATAAATGTTTGAGATGATCGAAGTATTGACGCCTCTTCCGATCGGTAAAGTACTTCGATTTATATTTCCGCAATAAGGAATGGTTAATTGACCGGGATTAAGCCAGTAGGCCATTTGAGATTTTGTTCGTAATATATTCCCGCCAACGTCAGATTGAAGCAATTTGGTTGAACTTTTCATACCATTTAAATCATTGGAATTCCCAGCTTCCGTGGGATTAAGACAACCTCCCATATCATTAAATGAGATCGCTGACTGAAGTTGTCTTCCGTTATCGTGTGTATCAAGAAATTCTTTACCCTGCCATTTAAGTGAATAGATTGCGCCACCATGAATATCGGAAGTAAGTAATGTTATAGGAGATCCTTTAAATGAACCAACTAGGGAAGTGATTTGTTGAGTTGTACCGGCAGCTTTTGATCGGTTATCGCTATTTAGTCTTATCGCCCAAGTACAAATTAAGACGACAATTGCTAAGAAGAATATCAACCCTATCTGAATTAATTGCGGTCGATCCTTACCTATTTTTTCCATTAGCGTTAGTATGCATCACGAGATTAGAAATATCAATTACAGTGGATTACTTATTTTCAAATGACTCTTTTTGTGCTCCCGAGAGGACTTGAACCTCTAATCCTTACGGAACAGGTTCCTAAAACCTGCGCGTATACCAATTCCGCCACGGGAGCAAAATCCCTGAGTATCGTGTACCTTCGTATTATATAGCCACGACGTGTATGAAGCCAGCGTTATAGTGTAATATCAAGGGCGAGAGGGTCCTTCGGTGTATAGAAGTTAATTTGATCAATAAAATATTGAACATGATTTGACCATGCGCCTGATGCAGCATACGTTTGGCCGATTGCGTCAAGTGTAATCGCTCCTTTATCAATATAATTATGCTTTAAGCCATAGGAAACCGTCGCGATCCCCTCTTTCCAGTTTTGAAATCCGACACCTGACTCAGCGCCGGTCGGGATTCCCCAACCCCACGCGTTATATGAGCCTTTCGGAATTGCTTGGCCGAATGTCGATTCAACGCCGGATATAGCAACGACAAGTCTCCAGTCCAAACCGTTTTTATCCGCTTCGTGGATAAATGTGGACGCTTCCCCTTCAAGCGGTGAATTGTTTGCATGTAAGAATGACTGCAGGAATGGAATGCGAGGATCTGCAGTTTGTTCGTTGATCGTGAAGACATTGGCTGCCGGATCAGATACATTTTCATCTGCATGCACGCGCGTTGCCGCAATAAAGGGGATAAGCAGGATCGCCATCAATATGATGTGTTTATATATGCGTTTCATATATCTCCTACGTCACTTCGAAAGGCCGTTTTCCGGTCTATCGAGGCGATGTATGAGTAGCAGATTATAGAAGGCAGAAGAATGAAGAGAAGCAGTAATCGTCAGTTCGAGTCCAATAAAAAATCCTAAAGCAGATTAGATTAGTAATCTACCTTAGGATCTAAGGGAAGAGTATACAGCTTCCCAAACACTTTGTCAAGTATTATGGGCTTATTAGGGTAAATATCGGTTATGAATAATCCGATTATAGTAAGATAAACGAAAATTCTTTGAGGCTGAGTTGAAGCTAAGATAAAACCTATATAATTTGGTCCTGGAAGCTCTGGACGCAGTTGGTCCATGAGTACCCGTTCTCAATAGAGGGGGGCGCCCAAATCGCACCGATATCGGTCAGGTTCGTAATCCCCTTGTTATAATATTGGTCTTTTATATAACCCGATACCCACTCAATCGCATGGGACCAGCTGGTAAATGCCTTACCGCTTTTCGTACCCGTATAGACGGCGATACCAAACGCGTTGAATTCATTTTTCTTAGGCATATGTTTTCCGGCATTACTTTCGCACATCGCAATTGCCGGCACTAATTTCCAATCAATCTTGTCCTGGTCAGCCTGCTGTACGATAAGATCCGCGTATGGAGCCATCGGAGAGTTGTACTTTTGTAAGAAAGATTGAACCAACAGAACACGCGCGTCACCCGCAATAACTGTTGCATTTAATACCTGTGATGTGCCTCCCGCTGACGTTAATTGAAAATTTGATTGTGCAGGGATTGCAGCATTTAATTTCGGAAGTTCATTTTTTTGCCTGGCAAATGTAAGAAGCAGCGATAAATTGATGATGAGCATGATAAGTGTTGTAGGGAACCACAACAACAATAACCAGCGTTTGCCTATCATAGAAACATAGTGACATAGACGCCCCGCCCTGTCAACTTAAATAAACTATGACAAACTACTCCGAATCCGTGCAATGGTATGTGCGGCGCACGGTTCTAAGCAGGCTTTCTTTTCCCCGGCGGGTCAACCGCTTAATGGCCGCTTCCCGTTTAAGAGCTTCTGATCGTGATGACGCCTCTTCCGCGTACACAAGTATGACGGGACTACGCGTTCTCGTATATTTGGCCGCAGATTTATTTGTGGAATTGTGTTCGGTAATTCTGCGGGTGAGATCTGTTGTTATCCCCGTATAAAGTGTACTATCT
>CAYLQG010000053.1:0-10414 GCA_964385705.1 uncultured Gammaproteobacteria bacterium | reverse complement strand
CGTAACAATTCAGATTGTGAAGGGTATAATCAGATTTTTCACGTAAGAACGTTGTAAATTCGAGTAAGATGGGTTTATATCAGGTCAACTCCGCTAAGGCTCTGTATTACAGAGCCAGTCCCACGAGGACGAGCATGAAAGCGCCGCCGACAACGGATGCGCCGAGGACTGAAGGACCAGAGCCGGTCACCGGTGTTGTCGGTGTCGGTGCGGCCGCTACTTCACAGATACAATTCGTTTTGTCTGTACAACTCGGGTTACGGCATGAGCCTGAGATACACACGAGCCCCGAGCTACAATCGGTATTGACGCTACATCCGCTGTTACACGATGAGAGAACCGGTGTCGGCGTGGGTGTCGCTGTTGCGGTGACACAAGAGCAGCTTGATTGATCGGTACAACTTGGGTTACGGCATGAACTACCCGAGCAGACTAATCCGCTTGAACAATCCGCATTGACGGTACATGAATTGTTGCATCCGGCAAGCGGCGTCGGCGTTGGTGTATTCGTCGGTGTATTGGTGGGCGTTACGCTCGGTGTGCCGGTGGGTGTTGGGCTATTGGTTGGTCCGGGAGTGCCCGTTGGTGTAGCCGTTGGTGTTGCGATGGCAAATGAGAGTGTACATGCAGGTTCTGCCGCCTTGGGCGTTATTTGCGGAACGTTAGGTGCGACCGAAGAGGTCTTTGTTAACTGCTGGCTCGTGATGAAAGTAAGTGCGGCAAGGCCGATCGTAATGATTCCGACCAAGAATACATACCAATTGTTTTTCAGCATTTTCATATTTAGTGCCACTGACCGTCCGCTCCGTAAACTTCCGATTCGACGGTAAAGTTCGTTGTGCCTGTCGGAATCGTATAATCAAGTGTATACTCACCGGCACTGTTTTGCGCTGTTGTTTCAGTGAATGTGCCGCCGTTGACGCGGATGTGGGCCTTTGTGGCATTGCCGCCCGCGACCGCAATGGTCACATCATCACCCGGCTGAAGTGCGGCAAGCCCTGCCGCGTCAAGAACAGTCGTCCCTTTATATACTTTTAGATTTGTACATTGAGCGGAAGGAGTAGGAGTGGGAGTGCTGCCTCCACCACCGCCTCCGCCGCCACTTGAAGTTGTCACGTCACAACCAACTCCGTCTACTCCCTGGTGACTCTGACATGTCGTCCAGTGCCAGTCTCCGCAATAAGATGCGGAAGTTTTATCCTGACTTGCCGTGGTGCCATTACAACCCACTCCGGCAGGTACCCACGTTTGTCCGGCTGCAATGTGCGATGCCGCACCCTGTATATCAGAAGTAGAAAGACCATATGTGGTTGCTAGTAATCTTGCATCTGCTCCACTTGGGTTGGATGCAGCCCGTTCGATAGCCGCATCAACAACGCCTGACGCCTGAATATAGCGGTATCCTGTGGCAGTACTTCCTCCTGAATAAACAACATAGGTGCCTGCAGGTTGTGCTCCGAGATTTCCAACACTAGCCCCATCGGTGGGAGTTGCTTTTGTGGCGGCTGTTGGGGCTGTCGTTGCGGCTGCCGCAGCTTGCTGAGCGTTATAGTTCGCGTTTTTTGCTTCCTGGTTTGCATTAATTTTTGCACAATATCCGTTTGATTTATCACAGGCAAAACCAAAAAGGGTAAGCGTATTTTTTACACCAACAACTGCGATAGGCAGTGTGATAAGCATAAATAACACGGCGGCGATAAGGACGGAGCGCTTCATTTGTTTTTTGGGTTTGTTCCCGTGCGGCGGAGTTACCGGCTCAGGCGGAGGACCTTGTTTTGATTTAGAGAACGTGGCTCCGATTATTTCTTCGTCCGGCGGCGGGATAATGAGAGAATCAGACGGAGGTGATGACATAAACGGCGAACCGGTAAGCGGCGCGGGAGCCGGAACGTCGGGGACAGGAGTTGTAACCGGCGGGTGCGGCGGCGCTTGGATTGATCCGGTATTCCCCTGCGGACCGGTTGATGATGGATCAGGCGGCGGCGGTGACACGGGTGCCGGCGTCAATCCCTGTGAGCCTGTGGCACTATTTAAATCGGTTTGTGCTGTGTCTAAAATGTCTGCCATACCATAAATCCGCCAGATAAAATCAGGCCTAACTATACATTAGAATGGTTGTGTGTGAGAAGTCAATAAATAAAATCATTACCGGATGGCAATAAGCGAGCCGCTCGCAAGTAAAGCAACCCCGAAGAGAATCAAAAGAATCGCGGGAAGTTCGTTGCCGGTTACCGGTTGTGGTTGTCCTGACAGTGTTGACTCGGGTGTTGTCGTTGCCGCTATCGTACCGGTATCGGTCGGGGTCGTCGTATCAATTGGTGTATCAGTGGGTTCAAGTGTAGCCGATGGCGTTGCATCGCCTAGCACCTGTGTACCGCTTTTAAATACTTCAAATGTATGGGTGATTGCGACCGTTTTACCCAGTTGATTCACCGAAGTTACGGTCACGCTTTGGTTGCCCGGCGCCAGTGCTTTTGGCGGTGTATAACTCCACAAGCCGTTCGGGTCAACCTTTGCTGAGCCGCTCATTATTTGCGTGATACCGACACTGACTCCTACATATTTACCGGGAATCCCCGTCCCCTGAATTAGCGGATGTGTGGTAGTAAGCCCCGCGCCCTGACCCGGAGTCGTCAGTGAAACGATAAATGTCCGGCTTGTTGTATCACCGAGAACCGCTGCGGTGGGGAGGGTTGGTGTCGGACGAAGAGCCAGAGCTGTCGCGCCCTGGACTTTGGCCTGTTGACGGCGGAAATCATACGTTTTTCCTAACTGCATCTCGGGTACAGGAGAATCATTGAGCGTATCCGTTACTGCACTTGATTCAAGGCCCTCAGCCTCGACTATGATGTGTTCTGTCATCCTGTCAACCGTCGGCAGGTAGCTTGTGACATCCGCTGTCCTTATTTGATTGAGCGGAATTAACCATAATCCTGACGACTTCGTAAGCGTCGATAATTCCTGGCTTCCGTCGATTGTCAGATATACAAGCGCGCCATCTTCCGGTCTGTCGGTGGTGGTATGAACCGTGCCATATGCAGGTTCAAGACCGATTGTATTGGGTGGCAATGCCTGCGCGGTCTGAAGTGAATACGCCCGGCCCTTATTATCATAATATTTGCTGTTGGATAAAAGCGTAATTGAATAATTGGTCTCGGGTTTGGCATCACGTACGGTAACGCTGTGGGTTGTATACGTGTTGAGTTTGCCGGATGAATCCCGGTCATCGTAGTAAATCTGATTACTTTTTCCCGGTGCTGAAACGAGGATCGTCCCTGTTGTGGGTAATTGGGTCGTCCATGATACGGTGAACGTAGAATCGCTGACATTTGACATATGAACACTCGACGGAGCTTGTGATCCAGACGCGTTGGACGGTGCGAGAAACACATTTTGAAGCACAACGATAGCGCCAATTATGAATATTATTAAAAATAATCCCACGATGGTTGGAATTTTTTTCGGCAATCTCATGATAAGTCCTTAACACTTCATTTTATAAGTCATCTTGAGTACATGTACAAGATGGAGTTTAAAATACTTTTTTATTCGCAATCGCCGATAGCGTATCGACGTCAATTTTCGGCGATAACGGTATGATAATTTGTTGTGTTGTGGCGGAAACCGTTGTGGTTTTAACCGTTTTTAGGAGTTCAAATGTGATCCACAAACAAACGGTAAAAAATGTAAACACGGATATAAGTAAAAGATCACGGTCGTTGTCCATAGTTTATTTCATTAAATAGTACGTTTTTAACTGGAGAGTCGCTTGTAACAGTCTACTACTTGGCTGAGCGCTTTGGCTACTCACGAGCGATGAATCGGCGGGCGCGATCGCAACGCTATCTATTGTTACAATACGCCGTAAACTGCCAACGTTTGTTATAAAAGTTTTAACTCCGTCATAGGGGCCCCGCACCTGAATCGTCAGGAGGTAGTTCGGTTGCGTAGGAGGCGGACCCGTTGCCTGTCCTTTTTGAACACTATTTGATAATAACGGGATAACGGGAGTTTGGAGGGAGCTCAGAAGTACTCCGCTCGCACTTGCGGCGTTTCTGAGTTGAATGAAAAGCGGGACCGCATCCGGCTGGCTTGGCAAGGCCTGGTCGACGACCGGAAGTAGTGGCTCTATCTGTTGATAATATGCCTGCGCTTCAATGAGAGCAGATATTTTGTCTTCCATCTCCTTATTGAGTTCGGTTTTATCGGCTATCTCGCGACGTAGATATAATATCGTTTGGATGGTAGGTCTTATGGCATACCAGCCGAAGAGAGATACGGCGAGGAAGGAAAAAATGACGGTTGTATAGCCCCGGCCTGATGGTTTCGTAAATATCGGTTCTATTGATTGATAATATTTACGGTATTCCTTAAGTTCTGTTTTATAGTTAAATGCCATAGGATTATTTTGTCGGTACAACTTGTGTCGTAAAGGTAAATTGAATACCGGTGAGAGGATCGCGTTTTATGTCACCGATATCAAGCGCTGACAGATTTTTTGCAGCCTGGAGATTCGCGATAAATTGCGAAAATGCAAGCGTAGACCCTGCATCAGCCTGAACCGTTATCTGATTTTTTGCCAGATCCCACGATTGAAGATATACTCCATCAGGAACCAATGCCTGGAACTGGGTGACGGTGTCAACAGCATTTATCGGGGTAGTGGATAATGTTTTGATTTTCGCAAGTTTGTCCTGGAGGGACCGGACATCCTGTTCAAAATCCTCATTTGCCTGAATAATATCCTGTTTTTGCGATATTTCATCATTCAAATCAGTGAGTTTTCGGTCGAGGCTGAACCGGGAGATAAACGCAAGGAGAACAACGATCTCAGTACCGATCATGATGTATCTGCCGTAGGTGATTGCCCAACTGACAATACGCCCGACCGGCGTATGTTCCATATCAGAATCACCAAGAAGATTAACCGAGATATTTCCGGCAGGCATACTATTATCATAGCGAAATTACACGGTTCGGTCTAGCCGGCGAAAGAAGGCGTTACTTTTTCAGGAGTTTTGAAAGGCGGGATTTAAGCCGCGCGGATTTATTAGCATGGATAACATTCAGTTTTGCTGCTTTATCCAATGCCTGGAATACTTTTTGGAGGGATTTTTTGGACGGCGACTTACGATACGCTTTCACGACATTGCGCGTAGATTCCCGTACATGCATTGTCGTAACGGTTCGTTTTCGGTCGTGTCTCAGTTTTTTTGCTGCACCTTTAATGATCGGCATAAGGCCATTAGTATATCATAACCTCTCATATATTCATAGATATGATACTTAGGCTATAATACGGTCAATGAAGCGCGTTTGGGAGATTATTGAGCGGAAACAGACCTCCGTAGGGTCTGCTGCAACGATCCTCGTGATCATGGTTTTGACCTCACGGGTCTTAGGATTGGTGCGGGACCGCCTTCTTGCCGCCCGTTTTTCTCCTGACGTCCTCGGCGTATATTTTGCGGCATTCCGCATCCCCAATTTCATTTTCGAATTACTCGTGACCGGCGCATTGACCAGCGCATTCATTCCTGTTTTTACGAAATACGTGACCCAGGGGAAGGAAAAAGAAGGCTGGCACATGGCGTCAACCCTCATCAATCTCAGCGTCATTATATTGGCTATTGTTTCTATTCCGATGATCATATGGGCCCCGACATTTTCCCGATTTCTGGCGCCGGGTTTTTCCGATAGTCAAATACAGCAGATGGCCTCTTTTAGCAGGATTATGATTATTTTCCAGGTTGTGCCGCTCCTGGTCGGTAATTTTTTAACTGGCATACTTCAATCCTACAATATGTTCCTTGTATCAGCTCTTGCGCCGGTGGTTTATAACGTTGGCATTATCATTGGCATCGTCATGTTATCGGGTTCAATTGGTTTGTATGCGCCGGTTGTCGGAGTAGGCATCGGTGCATTTTTATTCGTCGTCATACAATTGCCGCTCCTTTTCCGGATCGGATACAAGCATTCCGCTGATCTTGATATTCATCATGAAGGGGTGAGAGAGGTCGGGCGCTTGATAGGCCCCCGCACACTCGGGCTTGCGGTTTCACAAATTGATTCCACAGTTGATCTTATGATGTCGAGCCTCCTGGGCGCGAGAATGGTCACGATATTTAATTTTGCCCAGAATTTACAGCAGGTGCCCGTCGGATTGTTCGGGGCGACGGTTGCTCAGGCGGCGCTTCCGACACTTTCGGCTGCAACAGTGAGGGAAGATAAAGATACATTTAAAAAATCCGTGATCAGCGCTATTCATCAGATATTATTTTTCGTGTTGCCCTCATCGGTCTTTTTTATAGTCCTCAGAATTCCCGTTGTGCGTTTAATATTCGGCGCAGCACGGTTTGATTGGCAGGCAACATATTTGACGGGCATGACGCTTTTTATGTTTAGTCTTTCTTTATTTGCGCAATCAAGCGTCCACGTGTTTGCGCGGGGATTTTATGCTCTCTATGATACGAAAACACCGGTCATCATCAGCGTTATTTCGATCGTAACCAATAGTGTCGCGAGTGTCTTATTTATTCTTGTGTTTCATCTTCCTGTTTGGTCGCTTGGGTTGTCCACATCAATCGCAAGCATTCTTAACGCAACCGTATTATTCATTCTGTTGGATCGGAAAGTGGGTTCTTTTTCAAAAAGGGACTTTTTTATACCCCCCCTTAAAATGCTTATCGCGTCAGCGGCTGCGGGTCTTGCTGTTTACATACCCATGAAAATATTCGATCAGCTGATCTTTGATACGACAAGAACATTCGGACTTATTCTTCTGACCGGTACTGCGGGGGGAGTCGGTCTTATTGTCTATATCGCCTTTTCATGGATGTTTAATGTCGGAGAAGTACATTCGTTTATCGCGCTCATGAAACGGGTACGCAAAACCGCACCGGTGTTACTTGAACCTGCAGATGAAGTCATCGGCGGCGGTGTTGAGGATAAACTTTCTTAACGGGTGTTTGTAACTGTATATAATGCAGTATCTCCGATTTTTTGGGAAAGATGAATCCGCCCGGTTTTTTGCATATTGGCAAGCGCCTGTGCTACATGATCATTGGTTTCCAATAATTGCGTTAACCATTCGTTCGGGTGCAGATCAATGAGTAGATATTGGGGGTGTCCGCCGAAATCGAGCCACCAGCAACTTAGTTGGCCGCAGGGCATGCTTTTAATATCGTGGACACGCGGCCAGACAAGATAAATACTCTCCCGGTGGCTGAGGTGCGGGATGAGACTTTGTTGTGTGGCAATTGATGCGGTCGGCGGAATTCTTGCAATCATGGACTCATCATCACGCATCCACTGTTCCTCACGCCAGAAGGTTGATTTTGTAAGCTTATTAAGCGGAAAATGAAAAACATATTGTTGGGCGAAGCATGATAAAAGGAGGATAAGTGCAACAATTCCGATATTGATGTGTTTCTTTTTGAGAAATGTCATGACTTCTATGGCGCCCAATGCCAGAAAGACTGCGAGAATCGCCCTGTGGTGCATGAACGGGCTCCACATGCGGGCAAAATTTTTCCCGGTGACAAAATATTGTGCGAGATCCATACCGACGGCAAGCATGGCGCCGATGGAAAAGACGGGGATAAGAGTAAATGACGTCAGGGTGTAGAGCCACACCTGACGTTTCTCGGTGCTGTTTATAAAATCAGTTGCAATCCGTATGGGATTTGATGAAATAGTCGGTGCGTATTGGAATCCGCCCTGTGAGAGTGATCCGATTATCCTGGCTGCAATTAACGTCCATATGATGCCGGTAACGAACAGAACGAGAGCGCGTACGCGGTATTCTCTACGGAACATATAGAGGAAACTAACGCAGGAAAGTGCGATACCCATGTTCTCCTGAGTGAGAAGGAGAAGGAGTACCGTAGTAATGAATAATTTTTCTCTTTTTGTTTCCCAAAAATAACAGAGCCACGCCAGAAGCCCGACGCCAATTGCCACTGCATGGAAATCAAAAAGAATCATGTATTGTATGCCATAAAACAGACTGTAGATTACGGCGATTGCAAGTGAAACCGCAGGCGTAAGTTTACGGATTTTCGCGACACTGAAAATCGCGAGTGCCGACAGCGTTACCCAGAGCGACTGAAAAATGAGAAGCATCCGGACATCATTCCAAATCCAGAAAAGAGGAGCGACAAGGGGCGTCGTGAGGTTGAGGTGATCCGCGAGAATAAGTTCATCTTTTACGGTGTTATACGGGACGAGAAACCTACTGTATTGCCATACCTCCTGGTCATATAGTCCCAAGTCAAAACCGCCGGATTCAAAATGATTATGACGGACAATCGCAAGCGTGCTATAGAGAATCGTTAAAAGAATGATCCAAAAGACAATGAGAAACGTTGCGTGGGAATTGATCGTTGAAACTATCCTCTTAGCCAACTTCATGCCTACTGTGTACTTGCGGCAGCGGTTTTGGTTATTTTAAAGACGGCAACACTTGAAGGATGCATAAGTACTGTTTTTTGGATGATACCGCTTGCCGTAGCGGTTTCCGTTGTGGTCACAGCGGTTCCGGCGCCAATGCAGTATTTCTGGGAATACGTATACGTACCCGGATCAAGATGTCCAAATGTTAACGGTACCGCCTCCGTGTGTATACCGTTTTGATCATAATTAATAAGCATCACACTCGTCGTATCGTTTTTCTGACTGGCAAAACCGGTCACCCACGTACCTTCCCCTGTAAGTAATACTCTCTGTCCCGCCATCTGATCCAGACAGGAATATACATAGTAACGGGGTTTTAGTTTATTTCCGCTGTTTTCATTGGATATTAGTCCCCATCCGTCGCCTGACGTCTGGTTCGGACCATCCTTGAGTTCGAAAGAGAGAGCGTAGGTTATCCCGTTACTTAAGAGTTGCCGGACAGCGGCCGCGGTAAATGCAGCTGCATAGTTTGCCGCATATAACGATGATTTGTCTCCGGTAAATCCGAATTCCGTAATAATTTTCGGTAATAAAATATAATCCGGATACGGATTGAGCCATGTCGTAATATTCTGCTGATCCTGACTGAATTTCATGGGGTCAGAGTTGTATGTATGCCAGGCGAAAAAGTCCAGCCGCGCTCCGCTTGTGACGATTGCTTGAATCCAGGTTTGATAAAGCCCCGTTGTTGCAGGCCCCCCGAGATAAAAGACATTGACGCCTGAAGCATTCTTCGCACCGTTTGAGGCGTATTGATAGAGAGTAATATAATTTTTTGCTCCGTAGTATTTCCAGCCGCCGAATTGTGCTAAGTCCGGCTCGTTCCAGACTTCATAATAAAGCCTCTTCATATTCCGGTTCGCTTTGCCGCTATAATGTTCAATTGTCTTTTGGACAACATATGACCAGTCGTTCCAATTAGTCGGCGGATTTATAATAACGCCATCCTGTGCGATCGCCTGCGGCATGTAGGATAAAGCGAGACACGGTGTGGCGCCTGTAGCGATAATGCTGTCAACAGCCCCGTCGAGTCTGGACCAGTCGAAATTAATTTGGTCTCCGGATTTACTGACGACATTATAAGAATCGTAAATATGATCGATACAAATCAGTCTTGGATTAAGCGCGTGCACCTCACTGACGACCGGTTTAATCATGTCCGTTGATTCTTCGCCGCCCTGCGCGAACGCATGGTAGAAATCAAGGTTGAGTACTTCACGGAGCGATTTTGTGTCGACAACGATATTTGCTGGTGTTCCTGATGCTTTTGATACGAGTGATACCAACTGCTGAGCGCCGATAAGAAGAATTGGTAAAAAGATCAAAAGCGCAACGATGGATACGATCTGTGTGATCCTCGGTTTCGTCGGGTCCGTCAGCATATTGCTCATAGATTATTGGATAAATAACGGCAGCGTTGCGCCCACTAATGAAAATATCACACCTGTAATGAGTAAGAAAAGGGTTGTTTCAAAACTCCCGGTTGCAGGTATCGCACTTCCCGTAGAAACGTCAGGTGCAGATTCGCCTGATGCGACAACAAACGGCGTTGTCGCGGTTTGCGTCTGGCCAGTGGTCGGATCGGTTGCCATTGCCTCAACCGTATGAGATCCCTGATCAAGCGGTGTTGTCGGCGTATAGACCCAGTTGCCATTGGCATCGACCGTGACAACCGCAGTCTGGGGGTCTGAGTGAATCACAATGGTGATGGTCGAGCCCGGAGTTCCCGTCCCGCTTATGACCGGCGTCGTTGTGTCAACGCTTTCATTGGGCGTTATTGATGTAATAGTGACCGCTGACGTGCTTGCCTCTGGAGCTACGGTGTCTGTCGGTTCGGGAGTGGGGGTATTCGTTATAAGATCGGCGGAAGATGAAGCGTCGGCAGAGGTTGTTGCCGTCTGACTGTCGGTGAGACTAGTATCGGTCGAATTATCGGTCGACTGGGTTCCGTCAGCGTTAAGAA
>CAYLQG010000052.1:0-10604 GCA_964385705.1 uncultured Gammaproteobacteria bacterium | reverse complement strand
ATATCAAAAGATGATCGACGGTCCACGATGTTATACGATGCATTTGGAGAGGAACTTGTTAACTATAATACGTTAGGTCCCTTTAAAGAATTTGTATTCATGAAGGTGGTTGCGAATCGTCCTGGTTATCCAATAGGAGTATTTGGTGGTGGCGTTATGCATCATTCAGAGATGGGTAGGACGTATCCAAATGCGTTTGTGGTTTATTTCTCCAATACTGATACGGCAAGGAGATTTCTGACGATGGTAGGTCAAAATACCAGAACGGGTCTCGAAGCGTATTTGCGGCCATTGTTCATGAATGACTTTCCTAAAACGCATTATAGCGGTAACGATTTAGGTCGAAACGAAATAGTTTACCCGTTTGATGTAACTCATGGACCACTCACTGTAAGCACAAAAGATCTCACCCAGCCTTAATTATAATTGTGTACCCACGAATACTCTCTCTATCTATCTATTTTGTTTCTGCAATCGTCTCGAGCGGCATGGCGACGACAGTGCCGCCGGAAACGAGTTTCGTTTTTTCCTGATAGCGCTTAAAATAGTCCCTGGTTTCAAGAATCTTTACGACTTCCTCGTCTTTGGGTGAAGCTAAGTGGAAATATTCATCGCTTTTGGCGCTTTTCATGACATGGTAGGAGATTTTGCCTTTCAGGTCCGGATCGTTTTCCACATTGCGGATAAATTCGGAAATAGCCTCATGCCATTCTTCTTTCGTGCCGTTCGTGAAGTGATAGGTGATCAGGAATTGTTTCATAAATGTATTATAGATTACATATTCAGACTGTCAACGGGATTGGGACTTTCCTTTTTGAATGGATTGTTTATAATCGAGCACATCCGGCCCATCTATTTATATATGCCGCAGGAACGAGTTTTGCTATTGGAAAATATTCATCCGAATGCCCGACATGCATTTGAAAGTGCCGGATATCCCGTTGAAAGCAGGGCAGGAAGTTTACCGGAATCTTCGCTTCGGGAAGCATTGGGTGAAGTGAGTATTCTCGGCATCAGATCAAAAACGCAAATAACGGAAAGTGTGCTGGCCGGCGCAAATAAACTTGCTGTCATCGGGGCCTTTTGCATCGGAACCGATAAGATAAATCTAAAGGCAACCGCTGAGGCAGGAATCGGGGTTTTTAATGCTCCGTTTTCTAACACCCGCAGTGTTGCGGAGCTGGCTCTGGGACATATGATTGGGCTTTTGCGGGGTGTCGCTGACCGGAATCGCGAAATGCACGGCGGCGTCTGGAATAAATCTTCCAAGGGAGCAGCGGAACTTCGCGACAAAACCCTGGGCATCATCGGGTATGGAAATATCGGCTCTCAGCTCGGTACACTCGCCGAAATTCTGGGAATGAAAGTAATTTATTTTAATTCGTCAGAGAAACAAAATCTGGGAAATGCAAAAAAAATGCATAGTATGCAAGAAGTATTAGAGAAAGCAGATGTCGTCAGTGTTCATGTGAGCGGAAAAAGGCCCCAAAATGATAATCTCATCTCCGCGCGCGAATTCGAGAGCATGAAACAGGGGGCAATATTCCTCAACCTGAGCCGGGGCTTTGTCGTAGATACGGATGCGTTGGCTTTATATCTCAGGACAGGTAAATTAAAAGGAGCCGCGATCGATGTGTTTCCGAGAGAACCGGATAATGGCGAAGAGTTTCGGTCTCCGCTTCAGGGCCTTCCAAATACCGTCCTCACACCGCACATCGCCGGAAACACCCAGGAAGCTCAGGAAAATATCGCCGATTTCGTATCAAAAAAGCTCATTGATTTTATGCAATACGGCGATACAAAATTAAGCGTAAACCTGCCGAATGTTGAGCTTCATTCAGGGTTCGACAGCCACCGGATAGTGCATATACACCATAACGTTCCCGGAGTTATAGCGGGAATAACGTCACGGTTCGCCGATCGCGGGATAAATATCACCGGTGAATCATTACTGACAAACGGAGAAATCGGTTATGCACTTTTTGACGTGAGCTCAGCTAATGATGGCGTTTTGTGTGAGCTTCAAAACGTACCGGGGACAATTAAGGTCAGGGTGTTGTATTAACAAAATTTACTTTGTACGTCTTAAAGAATTTGGGGGATAGATACCTGGCGAATGGTTATCTATTAATCGAAGTAACATTAGCTTGGAATGGTCTCTGATATAATTTCCTCATGAGAGAAAAAGACGGTGCGGAGGTTGTACATAGATATTTACCGATAATCAGGAATTATTATCCCAATATATCTCCCGATAGCATCACCGTATTTCAGGACGGGTACGACCATGATGTTCTGTTGATCAATAATCACGACGCATTCCGATTTCCCCGTTCGATCGACCATGGGAAAAAGGATCATGTAGAAAATGAGTTTTTGCATATATTTGCGAAAACTTCGCCGTGTCCGGTGCAGGATATAACGGGTTATACGGATGCAGCGACCGGTGTCACCTATCAACGGTACGATTTTATCCGGGGTGTTCCGTTATCAATCGAGGCGGCCGCCACCCTTACAGAACAGGAATCAGAACACATCGCTGTCAATATGGGAAAATTCCTTACGAAACTGCATTCGTTTCCGATCGCGAGCGCCCGATCAATGGGGATGGACGAGCTGGATCCGGTAATATATTGGAAGTATTTTGAAGACCTGGTAGAGGTGGTTGATGTAACTGTATCTCCGTTGTTATTGGACGATGATAAACTCTGGATAAAAAAACTTTTCAAAGATTATATCAGCATAATAAAAGAGAGCCCTTTTGATGTTACCGTAACGCACTCCGATTTGCTTTCAGAACATATTCTCATCAATGAAACAACGCACGAGTTAAACGGCATCATTGATTTCTCACTGCGCATTGCTGACCCGGCAAACGACTTCAAATTTTTTGACCGGTACGGCCAAGCGTTTCTCAAGACTGTTTACGCGAATTATCCGCCGGTTGATAAATATTTTGACTGGAGAAGGCAATTTTACGCCGGATATGTTCCGATTATTAATCTTCATGAGTCAATTGTGCGAAAGGATGATCAACTGACCAGGACATATCAGAGACAACTAAAGGAATATATAGCTCAAACAATAACCGCGGAACTTTGAGCCCGGTGTGATAAAATCATCGTGATGATCACCTATATCGATAGACCAGAAACGATTAAGCGATTTAAGAAGGAACACGAACAATTTTTTACACTGGTTTCCTCATTGTCTGAAAAGACGGTCCAAAAACCGAATACCCTTGGCAATTGGAGTGTTAAGGATATTGTTGCGCATCTGGCTGCCTGGAATTGGGAAGTACTTGATGAAGCAATCCGTATTTTAAACAATCAGGCGTCATGGCCCGATAGATATGAGGGAAACAAAGGCGAAGATGAGTTTAACAAGAAGGGGATCGCGCGGCGGAAAAATATGTCATGGAAAGAAGTCCTTAAGGATTGGGACGATTCCTTTTGGGCTGAGATAAAGCAGATGGAGAATTTTTCGGAATCCGAGTGGCGGCATCAAAGCGATACCCAATGCTGGGCCGACGGGTCTCCGGTCACGGTATATTCACTTTACGCGTATGAATATGAGGGGGAAGGTCATGAAGGAGGCCACGGTAAACAGATCTTAAAGAAGTTTACTACGTAGTTCATATTCCAAGTCTTTGAATGATTGCCTGCAAATCCTTGAACGAATCCGATGTAATTTAGATCACTTCTGTCGTGGTCATAATTGCGTATAATCCGTCGTAAAGAGATTATGAAAGACAGATCACCACTAATGGCTAATTCGAATTTCCGCCTGTTATTCTGGGGTGAAACGATTTCAAATCTCGGTGACCAATTTACGTTGATAGCCCTCCCTTGGTTGATATTGAAGTTAACCGGTGACCCTCTCATTTTAGGTCTGGTTTTAGCCCTGGCTGGTATCCCCCGGGCGGTCTTTATGCTCGTAGGCGGGGCGCTGACCGATCGCTTTTCGCCGCGGAACGTGATGCTTGTCTCAAACCTCGTCAGATTAATCAATGTGGGTTTATTGGCAGCAATGATTCTTACGGGACACGTGACTCTGTGGATGATCTATCTCTATGCTCTCGTCTTCGGTATCGCAGACGCTTTTTTCATGCCGTCACAAACGAGTATTGTCACCCGACTGTCACCTAAGGAGGATCTGGCCCAAGCGAACACTTACATCATGGGTTCTGCCCAGTTGAGCCAATTTGTCGGGCCTGCGTTAGTCGGTTTTCTCATTGGTCTATTGGATAAAGGCAATCACAGCCTAACGGGCATCGGGTTCGCTATGGTTTTTGACGCTTTTACGTTTGTGGTCTCACTCCTGACCCTGCGGGCGATAAAAGTCCCGATGGTAAAGGTCACGGAAATGAAAGAAAATATTATGGCTTCAATTGTCGCGGGTATCAGATACGCTTGGTCAAATATCGGACTCCGGTATATTTTAGTTCTGGTCGCGACGATTAATTTTCTTGTTGTCGGTCCGTTTTTTATAGGAATTCCGGTGGTAGCAAACGCTAAATTAGTTGGGGGTGCAGCCAGTTATGGAATTATTATGTCTATGTATGGTGTCGGAGTTCTCATCGGTTTTTTATTGGTTGGTGTGCTGACAAAAGTTTCTCCGGTATTTAAAAGTACATCGGTATTACTGATCACGACGGCTTTCATGGGAGTATTTTTGGCGTTAATGTCCGCCGCCAACTCAACCTTTGCCTATGGAGCGCTCAGTTTCATCATGGCTATGATCAGTGGATATGTCTCCATCTCCTTCATCACGCTGATCCAACATCAGGTGCCAGAACGAATGATGGGGAGGGTTATGAGTATCATCATGTTATGTTCGGTTGGGCTAGTGCCTCTGTCGGAGATATCCGCCGGTTTGGCTGTTAAAATGAGCGTATTCTATATGTTTTTGATTGCGGGATTATTATTTTTTGCCGTCAGTTTGTCTACTTTATTCGTGCCTGAAGTGAGAAACTTTGAGGAGGTGAGATCAAATGGATAATATACAGAACCCAATGGAAATTTTTCAAAAGGAAGCCCCTGATGTTGCCAAAGCGTTTGACAGTTTGATTCAATCGATCCGCGACTCAAAGGGATTGGATGAGAAGACGAAGCAACTTATTTACATCGCCATGAAAGCCGCGTTGGGAGACCCGGTGGCGGTTAAATTTCATGTCCCGATGGCTAAAAAACTCGGAGCAAAAAGAGAAGAGGTTGTTGATGCCATCATCATGACCATAACAGTCGCAGGTATTAAGCCGGTCGTTTCAATGCTTCCTGAGGCATTGAAAATTTATGATGAAAATTAACGGGGCATTGAATACTACGCGTTGAATTTTAATAGTCTTAAAAAATACCGTGTTCGTTTCAGAATTTGGATGGCGAACGTTTGAGGTATTTGTGCTATATGGCTCTCGTTTCTTTCTCTTCTGTTAATTGTGCTTCCTCGCTTTCAAGCATTATTTGCTCTGGGATCTGTTGTTGTGTCGTTCCGCGCATTCTGACCATCCCGTAGCCCGCCGCGATGATCGCCGCAAAACCGCTTACGCCCAACCCCCAGCGGGGACTAAGTGTCTGTCCGATCCACCCGATGACGGGAGCGCCGATCACCGTTGATCCCAAAAATGCCACTGTCCAGAGCGCCATAACGCGTCCGCGCATTTCAGGAATTGATTTAAGCTGAAGGAGGATATTGCTTTGTGATATAAAATTTACGGAAAAATATCCGACAATCGCGAGAGATGCAAATGCAAAAAATGCCGTCGGCATGAGTGAGGTGAGAAGTGTACTTAGGCCTAAAAAGAATGCCGTATTCACGAGCATCCGTTCGGTCGCCTGCGCTCTATGGGCGGTATATAATCCTCCGATGACGGCTCCCATTCCCATAAACGCTGTGAGAACTGCGTACGTGCCGGCATCACCGTGGAGGGTGAATTGGGTAAAAAGAGGCAGGTTTACTGCAAATTCATAGGTAAACGTCCCTATGATAGCCATGATGATAAGTGCATCACGAAGGTAGGGAGTGGAGAGAACGTACCGAAATCCTTCAGATAGCTGGCCTTTCAGTTTTTTAGTTGTCGCGAGTGCGTGAATTTCCTTATCGTTCATCATGAAAAATACGAAGATGACTGCGACGTATGATACGGCGTTCAGTATAAAACAAGCTGACAATCCGACCGTTGCGATAAGGGCTCCCGCAAGTGCGGGTCCCGCGACACGGGCGAGATTGAGTTCCGCGGTGCTCAAGGTCACTGCGTTTGAAAGTTCATTTTCCCCGACCATTTCAAGAACAAATGTCTGGCGTGCCGGGTTATCAAGTGCACCGACGAGTCCGAGCAAAAGCGCCAACACATAGACCTCCCAGAGCTGGATGTGTCCCATCACAACAAGTATTCCGAGAGCGAGCGCAAGTATGGCAGAGACCGCCTGTGTATAGTAGAGAATTGTTTTTTTGGAGTAGCGGTCTACAAGTACGCCCGCCATCGGTCCGAAGAGTAAAATCGGCAAAAACTGAAGTGCCGAAACAATGCCGAGCGTCGTGCCGGAATGGGAAATCTGAAGAACGAGCCACGCCTGTGCAACGGTCTGCATCCAGGTGCCGGCAAGTGAAATCCCTTGTCCGATAAAATACAGACGGTAGTTCCGGATCTTGAGTGATGAAAATGTTTTATCGCTGTATTTTTGAAATATATTCATATAAAACAACTTATACAAAGTGTGGATTTCGCTTATTGATCGGGTGTAAGTCTTTCCAAAAACGAAGCGCCGGAGACCAACCCTATCGGGCCAGTATAAAGCCCAAACTTAAACATTCCCTCATATAGTATACAACAATATTATGTATTCTTTCTTGAATTTTAGCGGGACTTGATGATAATAATGAGATACATGATAAATTTTTGGTACTTCGTTCCGAAATCAGGGGTCGCGTTTATTTTCATAAGCGTCCTTATAATAACCGCTTGGAATCGGTACAAATTGACCCTCGATCATCCATATATATGGATTATTTTGGCAGAAGTCGTCCTATTTTTTATTTGTTTCTTCATCGCTGATCATGAAAGCGATGCGAAGAGAAAAATCCGCGGATTAAAATGAGAAGATCAAAACAATTATTTACACTCGTCACACTATTTATCGTTGTTGTTTTGTTTTTGTCGACGAATCAGGGGACAAAACAAACATCAATGCCGCCTAGTACCCCGACTCCGACACCTGGTAATGTGCTCTCGGAGACGACCGGAAGCACCTGTCAGGCGATTCATGTGAATGAGTCCGATCCGCAGGCGTATCTTCCTGACCATAACTGCACGCCGGGAGTCACTGATCCCGCAGTTACGCAGGAAAATATAGATGCCACGATTTGCAAATCGGGATACACTCAAACGGTCCGGCCGGCCGTTGTCTATACCAACGCACTGAAGAAACAACAGATAACGGAATATGGATTTAGCGATACGAATATGACTGACTATGAAGAGGATCATTTCATATCTCTTGAGCTAGGAGGGAGCCCAAAAGATCCGAAAAATCTCTGGCCGGAGCCCCATCCGTCGACGAACGAAAAAGACCTCGTTGAGAATTATTTACACAAAGAAGTGTGTGACGGTGTTATAACACTAGTCGAGGCGCAACAGAGTATTGCGAATAACTGGTATGACGTATATAAACAAATTCAATTTTCCGACAAATAAGGTATTATAATTTCATGACCGGAAGAACTCATGATCTGGCTGCGCTTACCACGTTGACGGTATTTCTCACGTATGAGCCTCTCATACGGATGAGTTTAGCCACAGCAGTGGTGGCGGGGGTGATGTGCGCCGTCGGGGGGGTGACTCCGGACTTAGATCAGCCGACCGCGGATTTATGGCGGAAAATACCAGCCGGATCTATTTTCGGACACATTATCTCGCCGCTTCTTGGCCATCATCGGATGATATCCCATTCAGTTATCGGGATGGGGCTTGCAGGGTGGGGACTGTCGTTTGTATTGGCGTATGTGCATAAATTCCTGTTAGTCGATATGCATATTGTCTGGTGGGCGTTTATGTTCGGCTATGCGTCGCACCTTGTGATGGATACGATTACGAAAGAAGGGGTTCCGTGGCTGTTTCCCATCCCTGTGAGAATGGGATTTCCTCCACTCAAAGCGCTTCGGGTTACGACGGGGAGTTTTGTGGAGACGCTCGGCGTTTTTCCTGGTTTATTGTTACTTAACGGATATCTCATCTATACGCATTATGGGAAATTTATTGAATTTGTCACCCGATATATCATCCGATAATAGTATATAAATATTACTCATGACGTTTGTGGCAAACAGCTTGCATCATGCTGCATAAGATGGCACAATAACGACTAACGTTTGATAGGTAAATATTCAGCCCACTTTCAGATACGAGTGGGATAATTTTATAAATTATTATTTCCATTATTTCGATGCAGAACAAAAAATATTCGAATTCCCCGGGCTGGTTTAACAAATTGCAACAAATTTTGGCATCGGAAAAAACCGTCAAATTGTTGTTATTATGCCTAATACTGCTGTTTATCGGATATTTCACTTACGACTCCTTTTTGCGGCATGACAACTTCTTTTCACTCCGTTTGGATTTGGGTAATATGGATCAGACGGTGTGGAACGTACTTCACGGGAACGGGTTTACGCTCACTGACCCGATGGGTACAGCTCAGGAATCGCGCCTCGCAGTGCATGCTGACTTCCTCTTAATTTTGCTTGCCCCGTTTTATCTTATATGGTCAAACCCGAAGATGCTTCTCATAATACAGGCCGTTGCATTGGCTTGCGGTGCCGTGCCAATTTATTGGCTGGCGAAGAAGGTTATCCGCAAAAAATGGATAGCATTGCTCTTCAGCGCAGCGTATCTCCTTTATCCCACGATACAGATGAATACGCTTCATGATTTTCATGCCACCTCTCTCACGACGACATTCCTGTTATTCGCATATTGGTACTTTGTAGTCGAAAACCCGATTGCTTTTACCGTATTCATCGTGCTTGCCGCGCTCGGAAAAGAACAGTTTTGGGCCATTTCCGCAATGCTGGGAGTCTGCTGGTTTTTTAAGCCGAAATTTAAAGCGTTCGGTGCCTCTGTTTTCGCTGTCAGTTCTCTCATATTTTATTTATTATTCTGGAAGTTTATACCGGCCGTGACTCCGTCAAAACAATATTGGGCACTCGCGTATTTGTCAGAATACGGCGCAAACATGAATGAAATTTTGAGGAATATCTTTAAGCATCCGTGGCAGGCATTCATATCGGCCTTCGCGCCTGACAGGCTTCATTATTATTATCAATTATTAGCGCCAACCGCGTTTTTATCTTTACTATCGCCGTGGACATTATTATTTGCGTTGCCGAATCTCGGGATTAATGTCCTTAGCAACAATCAGATGATGCGTATGATTGATTATCAATATACAAGCGGTATATCACCGTGGGTATTTGTGTCGTCGATTTACGGCTTTGCTGTCGCCGAGTCGATGCTTCGGACGAAAACCTTCGTTAAAAAGAACAGCTGGATAATCCTTTCGGTTATTGTGGGCGCCTGTATACTGGGATCCGCATATTATTGGGGGGAATTGCCGTACGGGGTGCATTCGCGTTTTTGGTTTTTCCATACGGTACAACCGGAAAAAACGGTCATGAAACAGGTAGCCAAAAGTATCCCCTCCAGGTACTCTGTGTCAGCGACAAACAATATCGGTGCCCATTTTTCCGAAAGGAAAATTTTATATAATTATCCTATTAACGCTACCATTGCCGACTATGTCGTAGTATTATTGGGTGATCAATATGCATGGCCGAGTGGCGACGAACAAAAGCGTGTATTACAATCATTACTGAAAGACAAGGATTATCAGTTAATCGCCCAAAGCGGTTTATTTTTCGCATTTAAACGTCAAACCTTATGAAACAACGGACAGTAAGTATCGTTATCCCGTTTTATAACGAACGCGAGAGCTTGCGGGAACTTACGAAGCAGCTTGATTTTGTGAAGCCAGCCGGGTGGGAAATCATTGAATACATTTATATTGATGACGGAAGCACTGACGGTGGTTTTGAAGAACTCAAAACGATCCGGACTCAGGAAAAACGTGCTATAGTCCTTCTCCGGTTCAGAAAAAATTTGGGTAAGTCTGCGGCGTTAGCTGTCGGATTTTCCCATGCAAAAGGTGAGTACCTCGTTACGCTGGACGCGGATCTGCAGGATGAGCCGGCAGCTATTCCGGCACTTTTAGACCGACTGAAAGCGGATAGCGACCTGGTTATCGGCTGGCGAACGAACCGTCGAGACACGTTTATAAAACGGTTGTCCTCACGTCTATTTAATTCGATCGTGTCTCGTGTTTACGGCGTGAAGCTCCATGATATGAATTCCGGTCTTAAGGCCTGTACACGCGATGTTGCAAAGGAAATTCATCTGTATGGAGAACTCCATCGGTATTTTCCCATTCTTGCGGCTGCACGCGGATTTCACGTCAGTGAAGTCCCCGTGGCTCATCACGCACGTCGATACGGCAAATCAAAGTTTACGAGCGCACGTATTATTCACGCATTTTTCGACCTGACGAGCACAT
>CAYLQG010000051.1:0-10763 GCA_964385705.1 uncultured Gammaproteobacteria bacterium | reverse complement strand
GGACACCGGTTCCACCGGTTGAACCGGTAGTGCCTGTCGGACCGGTAACACCGGTTCCGCCGGTTCCCCCCGTCATACCGGTTGGACCAGTGGGACCCGTGACTCCACTACTGCCAGTTCCACCCGTCATACCGGTTGGACCCGTGACTCCACTACTGCCAGTTCCACCCGTCATACCGGTTGGACCAATAGAACCTGTTCCTCCGGTTGTTCCGGTAAATCCTGTTGGACCGGCAACTCCCGTACTACCTGTTGAACCAGTCGGACCGGAAAGACCAGTTGCTCCCGTTTGCCCTGTGGGGCCGGAAACTCCTGTTGACCCAGTAGAACCGGTAGCACCTGTCGGACCAGCACTTCCTGTCGCACCGGTTGAACCGGTGGTACCTGTCGAACCTGTCGGACCTGTTAATCCTAGAGCACCCGTTCCGCCGGTTTCTCCCGTTGGTCCGGCAACTCCTGTTTCTCCCGTGGGACCAGTTTCACCAACTGCGCCGGTTCCGCCGGTTGAACCCGTCGGACCGTTTGAACCGGTCGCACCTGTAGTACCGGTAGGCCCAACTACGCCGGTTCCTCCTGTCGGACCGAATGCGCCTGTTCCTCCCGTTCCACCCGTCGGTCCGTTTGAACCGGTCGCGCCTGTAGTACCTGTTCCTCCGGTTGGACCATTTGCTCCTGTTGCGCCTGTCGTACCGGTTGGACCATTTGCTCCTGTTGCGCCTGTCGTACCGGTTTCCCCGGTTGCTCCCGTCGGACCGGCGCCACCACCACCTGCGATTCCTGTCCCTCCAGTTGCGCCTGTCGGACCGAATGTACCGGTTGTTCCGGTTGTTCCCGTCGGACCTGATTCACCGACTCCGCCTGTTGCTCCCGTTGTACCTGTTGGGCCACTTGTTCCCAGAAGACCTGTCCCACCGGTTGAACCTGTTGGGCCAAATACACCGGTGCCGCCGGTTGATCCTGATCCTCCGGTTGGACCGGTGACCCCGGTTCCGCCCGTCATTCCGGTTGGACCGGTGACCCCGGTTCCGCCCGTCATTCCGGTTGGACCCTGATACCCTGTCGCTCCTGTTGTACCGGTCGGACCTGTTTGTCCGACAGCGCCTGTCGATCCCGTCGATCCCGTCGGACCCTGATACCCTGTCGCTCCTGTTGTACCGGTCGGACCGCTTGATCCTAAGTTCCCGACTGCTCCCGTTGTGCCTGTTCCTCCCGTCGGGCCACCGATTCCGCCTGTTCCTGTTGGCCCAGTCGGACCTACGTCTCCGGTACTCCCTTGCACACCTGTTGCTCCTGTTGATCCGATTCCCGTTGCACCCGTTGGCCCAATGCCGCTTTCACCCTGAGGACCCTGCGGTCCCTGTTCTCCTGTAGCACCGGCACCTCCCGCTGATCCTGCCGATCCAGAGGGCCCCGTTGCGCCAAAACTACCGGACAATGATAGTCCGTCAAGTGCAGTAATTTTGAGCTGTGTTATCCCCTGATTCTGGATAACTTCAAGCCCCGGCGTCAGGCTTTGGATACTCACCGGAACGGGGGCAACAGGTGACGCTTCCTGGAAAAGCCGGACGACACCTTCATCTTCATAGCGGCGCGCAATGATAGACGACGAAATAGAACCAAGAGATATTCCTGTCGTATCCGATCCGATGATGCCGCCCGTCGGCGAAGATGTATCGATTTGAGCCCCCAGAACATTCTGTTCTCCTTGTCCCTGCGTTGAGTACAAAAGCTTTAACAGCTCACGCATGACGAGCGTCGATGTCGTATCTTCAGGGATTAAACTCGGCGAGACCGTCAGCGACACTAAATCGCCCCGCGGCGACATCTCTCCGATAACCTGTTTTTTCTCAGCAAACGCATTAAACTCAAAATTACCGACCAATTGTCCCTGCCGGATAGACGCCTCGGTAAACTTGACCGGTAATATCGAATCATCCGGTAAACGGATTCCGCTAATGAGGCGGTCAATAACATTGACCGATTCCTTTGAGCCCTTTTTGGTAAAAAACAGATCAACAAGACCCTGGGTTTCCGTTATGTCCCCGTAATCTCCGTTCGGATATTGTACTTCTATATCACCGACATATTGGTCATTAACGAGATCAGCCCGGACGACAATCGCATAGGAGAACGAGTTATCTTTCCGAAGAACGGTCATCAGAAATGGACCTGAAAATGAGCTTTGTTTCAGTACTCCTTCATCAATCGTTGTCACCGTAACTCCCGCGCCCGCACCGGCTTGCTGCGGAGTCGCTGACTTAAATCCGGAGATAATCGACGTTAATCCGTGCGAGACGGAGAATACAATACTTCCGACGATCACGATCACAAACGCGATAAAAATGGGTGTAAAACGCCGTTCCGCTGTAAATTGATAGACTCGTCTCATACGTAATTCTTAGTAAACTTTGGTATAAATCCTGGTATGAATTGGTAAAAACTGGTAAAAATGAGCCTCGACGGAGCGCAAAAATACCCCCCTGTTAAAATGGGAAAATCCCGCTTGTGCGGGATACCGACCCATATAGAATAATGTAGGTATCTCATGATGTGTCTGTACGAACTTTTGTGTTCCTTGCTGAAAGTCGGGGTTTCGTCGGTTTTTCTGACCACGGAATTCTATGCCGTTCATTGACCGCAGTTTCTGCAACTTTTATCTGCGTTCTGTGACTCAGGAAAAACATGCCGACGATTAAGGTGCTAAGAATTATGACGGACACAATCGTAATTCCTGCGGCATTGGTCTCAAGAAGTATTTCTGCAACGGGAACTTCAAGCGCAACCACCCACCCAGTGTTCTCGCCGACCGTGGCATACGATTCAAGGAGGCGAGCGCCATTGTCTCCGTACTCTTCACGAATGTTTTGACCGCTCGGGGATTCAGTGTAATTTTGACTCTGTAAGTTGAGAAGTGAGCCGATTTTACTCTTATCAAGATGGATCACTACGCGGCCCATGTTGTCGACGACATAAAAATACTCTCCGGTGATGGTTGAGGCCAATTGTTCAAGCTTGTTCCCCAACGTATCAAGATCAACAAACCCGGCAATGACCCCTTCGACAGCTCCGGTTCCCGATATAATCGGCACAGCAATCACAATCCCCTCGTGTTTGACGGTATCGGAGGTCACGTCAAAAACATTACTTGTGACCAGTCTCTTCGTCGCGGTCGCCTCGATAATATAATTCTGTGTGCCGTACGCGGTTTGATCATCAGCGCTGTATGGATAGACAGCCTGAGCGACCCCTTTATCATCAATTAGAACGACCCGACGGAACATCGTATTTCCTTCAAATAACGCCCGCGATAATGAGAGCAGATCGTTACCGTTCTTATCGGACATCGCCGCGACCATGAGCGGATTCATTGCAGCTGAAGACAACGTAGTTTTTGTGGATAAAATTGTCGTCTCAAGAAGTGTTTTACCATATGAAACCTTATTGGTCATCTCCCGGCTGGCATAATCCATGATGTTCGTCTGCATTATCCGGATCACTCCGACAACCAAAATAAACAATATGAGGAGCGCTCCGAACGCACCGTATATAAACGCCCGATCCCGCTTATGGGAAAATGTGAGCGAGTGCCAAATCGGCACGAAGAAAGATAAAATACCGGTGATCAGGACGAAAAGCGCTCGCCCCCACGCTATGTTTTGGGCGTAATGAACGGATAGACCGATCAAAAGAATGCTTACCCCCGTCATGCCGACCCAAAAGAGATGCCGTTCGCGCAAGTAACCGAACCAGATGATAAGCGCGACAGCGAGAACACCGATAATCCAAATATTGGTAAACAACGTGAGCGGAATCGGTACGGCTGCAGCAAGCGGCGCCAATGTTGATTTCGACGGCGCCAAAACCATTACGGATGGAAGCAATGCTACAAGGCTCACGACGTAGATAGCAAACCCAGCGATACCGCCGATCCTCACGATGGATGTGAGGAGGAGTACGACGGCGAGCATCCCGAAGATGACCACTTCCTCCCAGCTTCCCGTTTGTACGGCGATAACGGTATACCCTGCATATGCAAGAAGGAGCGCCCAGTGAAAAACCGTATGCCAAGCGCTCCGCTTTCGACCCACGACATCAGTAAGAAGAATCCCGAATCCGCCGAAGATGAGCATTGCCCGTATGGCAGGCGTCCACGCCGAAAATTGCGTTAGAGCGAACTCTTCATACATCCGTGAGAATAAGAACATCGCAAGCCCGAGTATGATCGAGCTCATGCCGGTAAACCAGTCAAATAAACTCGGGACGTCAACACTATTTTGCGGCATTACCGGGAGGAATCCTGACGGGACGAGACCTTCCTGTGGTGTTTCAACGACGCCGGTCGGGAGGACGACAGGAACGATGGGGTTAACAAACTGTGCGGATGCGGCACTGGGCGGGGTCTGCGTCGGTTTCCCTGATAAGAGCAAACGGTCAAGCTCTGACTGTGGAATACGGAATCTTCCGGTACCGACCCTGATGCCCTTAATACGCTTCTCCCTGAGGAAGGTGTAGATGCTATTGGTTGAATAGCCTAATATTTGCGCGACTTGTTTGACGGTATAGGTGGCAGCCATACGGCAGGTTTTGATTAATTCTCAAGTTCTTACAAGTTTGTACTAATAAATCAGCTTCAACTGTACAAATTTGTATCAACACTATCTACTATGATTAATAAGCAAAAGGTGTGTCAATGAGCAAAATGCAAAGAGTAATAATCTTATCATAATCTTATCGTTTGTTTGATTTCTCACACAACTGTGTGCCTGGAAAATGAATCACATAGGATATTGACTAAGTTGATAAGATTATGATAAGAATAGGATATGCTCCCTCTCGCGTACACAGAATCCGTCGAATTGAAAAATCATCTCAAAACAATCGATACACTCAGACGGGATATCTTAAGCGTTCCGATATCACCGACCGTTGAGTTAAAATTGAAGTGGGAAGCCAGAGCAACGAGGATCCACAGCTCTCTTTCCCTATCCCATTCTTTATTCAGCAGGGGCCAGGTGGTCAAAATTTTAGCCACACAGACCAAACATCTCCCGACTGACTATTCGGACATCATCTATTATAAACACGCACTCGAATACATCGAAGAGCATTTTACCGCAAACACAAAACCGGCGACCATGAACACGATTATCGCCCTTAGTGCAATTGTGCTCAATCGGACAGCCGATGCGCTTACAAGCTCAATGAGTTCCGCTTCGGGTCCGATTAAAACGCTCTTGGAATATCTGGAAAATCAATCAGACCACCCAGTCATCCAGGCCGGTATTGCCCAGTGCATCCTCTCGACAAGCGCACCGATCCCCGGCGACAGCGGCGTTATTGCGAGGCTTATGGGATCGCTCTATCTTGCAAAGTACGGCTATGATATCCGCGGACTTCTGACGGTTGAAAAGCAGTGGATCACGAGACAAACATCCTATGAACTTGCCCTTGCCAGTTTAGCTCGTGAGGGTAATCTCAATCTCTGGCTCCTCTACTTCGCACAAACAATGGAGGAAAACTACCGGGAGCGGCTTGAGGATCTCACGGGATCACGTTTCCGGCCTGAGTTGCCCTCATCATATTGGGAACTCAATGACCGGCAAAAAGGGATTCTTGAGCATCTCGCGGATCCCGCAAGTTCAATGACCAATAGAAAAGTCCAGAAAATTTTCGGCGTCTCACAGATTACGGCATCTCGGGATCTTTCGCATCTCGCACTTCTGGGGCTCATTTTCCCCCACGGAAAAGGGCGTTCGGTCACTTATACAAGAGCGTAATAACTGAGATAACCTACTATTTTCGACTTTTAATTACTCGTGTATATAATTGTATATATTCCTTTGCACTTTTCTCCCAGGAGAAGTCTGCTTTCATCGCCCGCTTCATAATATCTCCCCATAATTTCTGATCTTTTTCCCAAATCCCGATAACCCGGAGCATACATTCTGTTAATGCACTACTCGTATAATTTTTAAAGAAAAAACCGGTCTGCCCGTCAACGACACTGTCTGCAAGCCCGCCCGTTTGACGGACCAAAGGAACGGTTCCGTACCGCATCGCGATCATCTGTGTTAATCCGCACGGTTCAAATTTGGAAGGTACTAACAGTACATCAGCTCCTGAATAGATCCGATGAGCCAACAAATCGTCGAACCGATCGACAATAATAAGAGAATCGCTATATTTTGTCGATAGCGCCTTCAATTCTTCAACCGATTCTTTATCCCCTGTCCCCAATAATACCATCTGAAACAGATTCCTCGGCAGCAATTCCTTTAGCGACGCGATCAGAATATCAATCCCCTTCTGCCTTGGTTCGAGACGTCCCACGAATCCGAAGAGAGGAACGCGGGTTTGGGTAAGACGTAGCTCGTGAACAAGTTTTGCTTTGTTTTGCGGTTTTACGTCAAAAACGGTACTTGGCCCGTACATCCCCGGAAGTGCACTATCCCGGGTTGGGTCCCATATCCATTCATCAATGCCATTAAGAATTCCAATGACATCCGCTTTCCTTTTTTGAAGAACATTTCCCAAATGACCGGTGTCATGCATCCCGACAATTTCTTTTGCATACGTTGGAGAAACAGTTGTCACGACGTCGGCATATTCCAGCCCTTCACGCAGGAAACTTATGGTAGTTTTGTGCCCGGAACCCATTGTATGTAACAGCTCGCGCGGAGCATTCAGACTATCTGCAATCGACTCTTCCTCGACACCCTGATACAGGAGATTATGGATGGTGATAATTGTCCCCGCCTGTTTCGATTGGATGGTCGGCGCATGAGCTTTTAACTTGTTATTTTCACCGATAAGAAGCGGCACAAGAGCCGTATGCCAATCGTGACAATGGACGATATCAATGGGCTCGCGGGTCAAATGTGCTCCGGTTGAATAATAGGCGGAAATCGCTTTGGCGTAAAATGCAAATGTCTCGGTGATTGATGATCCCTGATACTCATTTAATCTCGGGTGACGGAACAGGAGGAGTTCAACTCCGGGAACCCCGAGTGGTTTTGAAAACAAAAAAACAAACTCCCTCACCCCATCGAAATCGACAGCCAACTCCCCGACCCCCTTTACCCCCACGCTGTCAATGGTTTTATAAAACGGCAGACATACCGTGACTTTTATTCCCCGTCTCCCCAGGGCGAGAGGCAACGACAAGCTCACATCTGCAAGTCCTCCGAGCTTAAAAACGCCTGCGACTTCACTCGTCACGAAAAGTATGTGCATAGAACCATCATACACTACCGGCTGTGCCCGCGAAAAGCGTCAAAATCCGTCAAAAATCGTCCGTGTAACAGCATGTAACAGACCGTCAATACGCTCTAAAGGAAAAATAGCGCTAAAAATCAGACTCTGCTAAAACTGAAGCTGAAAAAATCTGGGAAATGATTGGCAAATACCGTCAATGAAGACTGAAATGACTTCTATAAACCCCGTCATTTTCTATTTTATGGGCAATAACATAGATAACGTCCGATCCCATACCGCAATAGTCTCTGAGGAAGCCTATTTCTTTTTCACAGGGATACGGGTACAGCCAAACTGACTCCTGAACATTATAAAACCCGAGACGCCTGAGCGTGGTTCTGAATATGTTCCGCAGACTTGCTTTATGTCGTGCTACATCATAAATAACGAGCCGCCATTTTCCGTCCCAACCCTTGGGCACGGCGACGGCGAGCTCCTCAAGAGAGTATTTCAATAACCATCTCTTTCCTCGGATAGTAAGCGTATACATATTTTCGCGGGGTTCAATAAGCTGTTGTTTTTTTAACCGATCAAGTGCGCGCCTTATATAATAAGGATTGTATTGCGGAAGGGTACTCTTATCGACAGCCTTGCCGGTAGCTATAAGCGAGAGAATATGACGGATGGGTGCGTATTTTGAAGAGGGTTTTTCCAGCGCTATTTTTTCCAACTGCGCATTTGCAACGGCAACTAACGTTTCATCACCCGGAAGTTTTATGTCAAGAGATAAATCCTGTTGTTTATGTCTTCGACGTGCCATAAAATCTTTTGAAATAATGTGAAATATAGACAATAAGAATCTCTACTACCATATTGTCGAATTTTGCAAAGCTTGTCAAGAGATCAAATTATTTTTTAAAGAAATTGGCAGAAAATTGGGGGAAAGTATATAGAGCTTATAATTCATACACTGCATCGATATCTTCTATATAAAAAATAGAACTCTCGTATCCATGGGTTATCAATGAAATCATCGTTGGCTTCGATCGTAGCAAAGTCCCTCACTTTTGCTATCAATCGCTTCTGATATATCAATATATTTTTCTAAAAATCGGGCGCTGTTCCGTAATAGAAGTTTTCAATAATTATCTCGTTATAAAGTGACTTATATACCGTCATTTCAATCTATAACTAAATTCCTTTAATGCGATATTTTTTGCTATTTTCGCTAGCGCTTTAATCGGAAAATTGCTAAGCAACGGACTAGGTATTATGAGGAAACAATATCACTGTTTATGTACAAGTTTTGCGTACAGTGACAAATATGCGGTGACCATTGCATCAACTGAAAAATGCTCTTTTGCATACGCGCGGCACACAGTTCTTTGAATGTTCTTTATTTGACCTATAGCTTCGACCATTCCGTCAACTCCGGTTTTTTTTATTTTCCATGTTCCTTTCCCCTGACGGTCACCGTTGTCCGGGTCAATGATGAATCCTGTGGTACCATCGACAACTGCTTCCGAAACAAATCCCCGATTATATGCAATGACCGGAACTCCCGCCGCCAACGCTTCGACAAGAACTAATCCAAACGGTTCGTCCCATTTCATGGGATATAAAAAACCGTACGCTTTTCCGAATAAAAATCTAAGGTCCGGCCGGGAAAGAAACTGTTTCATGACAACAGACGAATCGTTGATGAAGGGTTCAATTTTTTCATGATAATAGGAATTGGTCCCCATGAGGTTCAAAAATATTTTACCGGCAACGATGAGATTTGTATTTGCACGTCTCGCGGCAGTTATGGCTTCGTCAATTCCCCGTTCAGGCGCCACACGGCCGGCAGCCATAAGATATGAATCCGGTTTATCTGTGAAAGGGAAACAATCAATATCAATTCCATCATAAATGGTATCAGCGAATGGGAAAGTCAGACTGCCCTTTTGCGCTTTACTCACGGCCACAAAGTGCACGTTCGGTAGCGCGGCAAGCTTTGTAAGTGCATCCACCCGGTCGCCGAAAACGGCATCGTGGAGGGTAAATAAGATCGGGAACGATGGGTTAACGCGGATTATGCTCTCCAGTAATGACTCAACAGGGTCGTGAACGTGGAGGATGTCGATATGACGATTAGTGCATTCTGTCAATGCTTTTTCAAACATAGAGACCTCAATCTGAGCGACGCGACCCCGATAATCTGCCGTCGATAAGTTGCCGCGGTAATGGTCGACAGGATCCATGTCAAAATGAACGAGCTCGGCCTTCGTCTTAGACCCCCTGGAAGCAAAGAGCGTAACGGTATTACCGGGAGTTCCCACAAGCCCGTCCGTCAAATACGCAGCGGTATCCCATGAGACGCTCCGTTGATCGTCTTTGGAGGGTACTGAGTGCCTTGGTGAAACAAAAATACCGATATTCATTATATATAGTAGCTTGTCCTACTTAGCCCCTTTCTTCATTATTTCCTCATACACATGCTCATATCCCTCAATCATCTTAGCAACGGTAAAATGATCTTCTATATGTTTCCGGCAGTCCGCCCGGTCAATTTCGCCAATCCGCCTTATCGCTTCAACCAGACCTTCAACACCGGTTTTTTGAATACCGAGAGCCGGGTTAATAGGGCGGCCGTCAGGTTCAATAATAAACCCGGTAACGCCGTCTTTCACAATCTCGGGAACAGATCCCCGGTTAAAGGCAATAACGGGCGTCCCGGTCGCCATCGCTTCAACAAGAACGACGCCGAACGGTTCTTCCCACTCAATCGGGAAAAGAAGCGCCTTTGCATTGCGGTAAAGCTCTATCCTGCTCTTTTTATCGACAACGGGTAACCATTGAAGTTTACTTTCAGGATTCATTGCCGCATTCTCTTGGGGTCCTGCCGCGTCACCCATGCGCTCATCATCGGACGTTGCGTCAAAGTTTTTTTGAATTTGATCGGAAAAATATTTGTTTACCTCTCCCTCTTTCGGTAAATTAACGCTGATCGTCAATCTGTCCCCCGTAATACCAACCGCCGCAATTGCGTTGTGGAGTCCCTTCTCAGGAACCAACCGGCCCAAAAATAATAAGTGGTCGTCAGGCGCAGGGTTGAACGGATAATCGGAAAGTTTGATCCCGTGATACACCGTATCGACAAAATTAAGTTTCAACTCAGATTGTCGAAAACTATTACTGATCGAAACATAACTATGATCTTTGAACTGATTAAACGCGCTAAATTCGTATGTTTCTTTCGGCGGTAAGGGGTCATGAAGAGTATAAACTACAGGAATATCGTGCATAAGTTCGTCGAGGTAATGGGAAAAAAACATACTGGAATCATGATAGACGTGGATGACGTCAAACATCTCTTTGTGTGCCGCCGAAAATGCCCGGGAAATAAGCTCAAATTCAAAATGATGTTTGGCGAACTCTTCTTCTAACATTTTCCTTCGGGCCGTATCGACGCCCCGGAATTTATAATAGGTCAAAGGATGTACAACCGTATCAAGGGGATCGCTCGACAATTTTGCCTTGGTGATTAAGTCTGGCGAAGAAAACACCGTTACGTCGTGTCACCGGTC
>CAYLQG010000050.1:9606-10871 GCA_964385705.1 uncultured Gammaproteobacteria bacterium | reverse complement strand
TGGGCGGTGTGGTGCGGTCCATGCCAGGTGCAGGGGCCGATTGTTGAGGACGTTGCAATCACGCTCGGAGCCAAAGCAAAAGTAGGGAAAATGAATGTGGATGAAAACCCTGCAATTCCGCAAAAATTCGGAATCATGAGCATCCCGACTCTTATGATTTTTAAAGGCGGTGCTGTTGTCAAACAATTTGTCGGAGTACAGAGCAAAGAAACCCTACTTAGCGAGTTAAATAGACTCACTAATTAATAATCCAATTATCCAATACTACCAATAATCCAATATTCCAATGGGGAGAAATTTATTGGATAATTTGAGAATTGGATAATTTGAGAATTGGATAATTATGTATGACGTTATAATTCTTGGGAGCGGTCCGGCCGGCTACACCGCTGCGCTTTACACATCGCGGGCATTTTTGAAAACCCTCATCCTCACCGGCATCCAGGAAGGTGGACAACTGACGACAACAACAGAAGTCGATAATTATCCCGGATTTCCCAAAGGCATTTTAGGCCCGCAGCTCATGATGGATATGAAATCGCAGGTCACGCGGTTCGGAACGGAAATTCAGGTGTCAGAAGTTACAAAAATAGTAAAAGCATCAAAGGGGAATACATTTACGGTTACCGCAGGCGGAAAAGAGTACGAAGGGAAAACAGTGATTATTGCGACTGGTGCGTCGGCCATATATTTGGGCCTGCCGTCTGAAACCGCATTTGCCGGGAAAGGCGTGTCAGCCTGCGCCACATGCGATGGATTTTTTTTCAGGGGGCGCGAAGTAGTGGTTGTCGGTGGGGGAGATACCGCGATGGAGGAAGCGACATTCTTAACCAAATTTGCGACAAAAGTAACGATTATTCACCGCCGGGACGAATTCCGGGCATCTGCTATTATGCTTGAACGGGCGAAAAAGGATCCGAAGATTTCGTTTATGACCAATACCGTCATTGAAGAGATTTTAGGAGAGAAGTCGGTTGAATCTGCGCGATTAAAAGATACTAAAACCGGTAAAGTGAGCACATTCAATACTCAGGGCGTTTTTCTCGCAATCGGTCATAAACCCAACACCGGATTTCTCAAAGGGTTCCTTGACGTTGATTCAAAGGGCTACGTGAAGGTGAATAGGGTTGCATCACCTCTGGAACCGCAAACCGCAACCAGTGTTCCCGGTATTTTTGCAGCCGGCGACTGTGTGGATCCACGGTATCGTCAGGCGGTCGTTGCCGCAGGGATGGGATGTATGGCTGCGCTTGACGCACAGAAGT
>CAYLQG010000050.1:0-9506 GCA_964385705.1 uncultured Gammaproteobacteria bacterium | reverse complement strand
GGCTGCGCTTGACGCACAGAAGTTTCTTGAGGCAGAGTAGCGTTTACAGCGATGCCAACATAGTGAAGGCGCCTTCTTCCTTCAATTGATCAAAATATTCCTTCAGCAACAGTTTTTTCAGTGTTGTGTATTCTTTTTCAGTGAACTGCATATTTCCGATACAGTATTGTTTGGACGAGAGGTGAAAACAGAACATAGAATCGCGTACATCAATACACGAATGGAGGAAATATGAATTTGCGCATTTGCCTGACCAACTGACGTCAAATGAGTTGGATATGCTTCCTGAATCAAGGATGTGAATGCCGAACGTACTTTCACCGGTCCCGCTTGAAGCCAGAAGATATTCGCACATTTTATTGTTATTGCAGAACAGCATTTTCTGGCAGTTGTAGAGGTGGAGAGAGCGGTAGATATGACTCGATGAATAAATATCATCTGATTCTTCCACGAGTTCCGAGTTGAGGCTGCGACTTCCACGGAAAAGCGCCTGTTTTTGCATTATGGAGAGGAGGTCTTTTAACGAACCGATTTCTTTTTTTTCTTCCATGAAGTTGTCCTGGTTTACCCGCTTTTCGACTTCAGGTCGGCTTATGAATTTCTTATATCCGTAAATTGAACTGCTATATATGGGAGTATTTGTGATAGCGCAGGAATATTTTTGAGGTAGCATCATGTCTTTCGTAAATAATTTTTGAAATGTTTCGATATCAAGCATCGGAAATCCGGGAAAAATTTCCCTCCAGACTGTTTCGTAAATATCTTCAAACATTTTATTCATATAACCTCCTTACACTGTAACACGCACGGTTTTTGACTTAAAGGGTGAGCAGTATTGATCTTTTGACAGCACCCGGACGATTGATTCGCGCGGATTTAATTCCGTCAGGACTTTAACGCCAAGTTCGAGCATCTCCCGCGGGTCGTTTTTATTTGTCAGAAAATAATCATCAATCTCAAAATTGAGGTTTCTCGCGACCGTTTCGGCATCATCCCTCGATAATTTGAAACAAAAATAATTGATAGCGTTTGCAAACATGCTCTGCAAAATTGAGGCTGACACCTGCATCAGATATTGCTGTGTGAGGACAAGCCCCAGTCCGAATTTTCTCGCCTCTGAAAGTATATGCGTGAGGGACGGTGTTTGGACGATAGAGACCTCGTCAACCATAAGGATTACTTTTTTCTTCACTTTCCCTGTCTGCATAATGGTGAAGAGTTGCTGAATAATGGAGCCTCCTACAACGCGCGTGATGTTGGATCCGAGTTCGGTTTGCTTAATGGGGAAAGAGACAAGGAATGACGAATTTAATGCCTCGACAAGGTCCACTGTTTTTGCGCCCGAATTGAGGAAATTAAGCTCGGAGAGGATGTTGATAATCGGAAGGACAGCCGAATCGTAGTGGGACGTATAAAGCCCCTGATATTCCGTATCAAAAAACTGCAGAATCGTCCTGTCACTTACTAACTTAAGCAATTCTTTCCGTTTGAGACTGTCTGTCAGAAAATTTTTGAGGTTGAGTACGCTCATCGCGTTTGCACTATAGAGCGCATTGAGGGCAAATTTGAGAACCCGCTCCAGCTGTTGATTTTCGCGGACATTCATCACCGTTGAGAAAAGATCAATCGTGAGTTCCGTTGATAGTGTCGGCTGTCCGGTGTTGATAAATATATTGGTCGTCGTATCTTTGAAATCAATCCGAGTCCGCGCAAAATCACCTTTGATCAGTTGTTCAAGACTTGCGTGGGGATCAATAAGGACGATGCAATAATTATCCGGATTCCAGCGCCGGATGTCTTCGATCAAGAGCTTCAACAGATAACTTTTTCCCGATCCGCTTTGCCCCAATATAATTGTGTGGCGCCAGAAATCATAGGACCGGACTGATAGTCTCGCAATCCCGCTTCCTGACTTCATTTCAAGAAATCCCTCCGGGTACGTTTGTGGTGAATACGCGCCGGCAGCAAGTGTCGGTTTTACCTTTTCAATCTCAGCCGTCACCGTCCGGGTAAGGTCAAACGCCAGAAACGTGTTGAGGTGCAGCATGGAGAAACCCGAGCCATGATGGAGCTCTTTATTTTTTTCAAAATGGATATCAATTTTGGGAAACAGCCATAAGGGATTATATTTATTCACTGCAAGCGACATCCGGTAAATATGCCGCCCGCCGATATGATTTCGTTCGAGATATTCAAACAGCGGATAGCGGATAACGACAGGTTGGTTGCCGAATCCCTGTTTCAGAATTCCCAGCGCTTCCTGTTCATGATCAGTAAAATCTTCCGTCAGAAACAGGGGTGACAAGTGGCTATTGAGTGCGTCCAATTTTTTTTTGGATTCGATGAAAAAGGCCGCTTTCCGTTCGCCGTAAAGTATATGCAGTGAAAAACTACTGGAAACGGAAAGAATTGTATGAAAACAGGAAAGCCATTCTTGCGGCGATACATCCAACTTTGTGAAGGTAATTTTGTAGAGCATACAAGGTTAAATACAGCATATCATGAATGAACGCGAGGGGGGAGTGAGAGGCGGGATGATAAAATAGCATTGATTAAACCGCGCCGGTAGGCGATAATATAATGTATTCCTAAATCGTATGGACCGGCCAAAACCACAGAAATATACCGCAATCATTGAAAAAAAGGAGCACGTGACGACCCACGTGTATATGGTGACGTTTAAGCTGCAGGAGCCCGCTGAGATAACATTCATCGCCGGACAAACGATGATGCTTAACATTGAACCGGGTATTAACCGGACGATGTCCATCGCCTCGCCGCCATCTGAAAAAAACCAAATTCTTATGTGCCACGACACGTTCCCCAATGGCCCCGGGAGTAAGTGGACGATTGCGAGAAACATCGGAGATACGGCGACATTCATGGCTCCCTTAGGTATGTTTACCCTCGACAAAGTTAGCCATCGGAAAAAAATACTCATCGCAACAGGAAGTGGCATTGCACCATATCGTTCGATGCTTCTGGATTACCTTATCAATGGTGGCACCGACGACATCACCTTATATTGGGGTATGCGCCATGAAGAAGATCTTTACTGGGTAGGTGAGCTTCAGGAGTTGTCCGTTAAATATCCGAATTTCCGATTTGTTCTCACCCTATCCCAGCCCGCTGATTCATGGCAGGGGAAGCGGGGGAGAGTAACAGATCATGTCATACAGGAAGAACAGAATTTGCCTGGCAGCGATTTTTATCTGTGCGGCAACCAGCTTATGGTGAAAGAAGTTGAAGCACAACTCCTGGCGGCATCTGTCCCGCCTCACCAGATATTCAGGGAGCTGTATTTCTAAATTGACCGCATGGTTTATGCCTGAGACTTCGACTATATTTATATCCTGTCTATTTGATGCAAGATTGTGTCTTGCATAAAAGAGTAAGATGCGTACAATCGTGACTGGAGGAAAACGACATGAATACCACGAATCATTCGACTGCGCTCATGACAAGTCCATTTGAAAATGCTATGGCCCAGCTTGCCCGGGCCGCTTCGTTTTTGAAGGATAGAGAGGCGAAACAAAAAGTAGAAATCCTCAAAGCCCCTCAACGGATACTCAATGTGACTATACCGGTCATGATGGATGACGGGACGCTCCGGATTTTTCAGGGCTACCGCGTGCAGTTTAATAACGCGCGGGGTCCATATAAAGGAGGCATCAGGTTTCACCCGCAGGTGAGCCTTGACGAGGTGAAGGCGTTGGGGTTTTGGATGGCCATGAAATGCGCCGTTGCAGATATCCCGCTTGGCGGAAGCAAGGGCGGCGTTATTGTTAATCCGAAAGAATTATCCGAAAAAGAACTTGAGCGGCTTAGCCGCGGATATGCGCGGGCTATCGCCGATTGTATCGGTCCGGATAAAGACGTGCCGGCGCCGGACGTCAACACCACGGGGGCTATCATGGGGTGGATGGTTGATGAATATATAAACAAAAAACGCGCTGAGATCGCTTCGTCAATTTCTCGTGTCCTGCGATCCTCAGCTAACGCCTCGGCCCCTTCGGCGCAGGGCTCGAAATTGCCAAAGCTCACCGCGCATCAGCTTTCTTGTTTGCGCAGTACCTTCACCGGTAAATTAATTAAGGACGGCGGGAGTGAGGGGAGGGAAGAGGCGACGGGCTTAGGTGGATTGTTCGTCCTTCAGGCAATTCTTGCCAAACTTGGATTGAAAGGAAAACTGACCGTAGCCGTTCAGGGCTTCGGGAACGTTGGGTTCAATGTCGCGAAATTCCTTCATGACTCCGGATTTACGGTTGTCGCGGTCTCCGACAGTAAGGGTGGCATCTATGCACCCGAGGGATTGGATCCGGTTAAAACGCTTGAGCAAAAAAAGAAAACCGGTGCACTTGGCGGCGGGAAAAAGATAACGAATGCAGAACTTTTGGAACTTCCTGTCGATATTCTGGTTCCCTCAGCACTTGAAAGCGTTCTCACGAAAGAAAACGCACCCAAGGTGAAAGCGAAAGTTGTGCTTGAGATGGCTAACGGTCCGACGACGCCCGACGCCGATACCATCCTATTTAAAAAAGGTGTCCATGTGATTCCTGATATTCTCGCTAACTCCGGCGGTGTCACCGTCTCCTGTTTTGAGTGGGAGCAAAATCTTAAGGGCCAGCATTGGACCAAAGATGCCGTCAATAAGAAATTGAAGACCAAGATGGGAGTGGCCGCGGGCGATGTGTGGGATGCGTCTCGCAAACACAAGACCGATCTCCGGACGGCCGCCTTCATCGTGGCCCTTGAGCGGATCCTCAGGGCGATGAAAATTTAGAGCTTTTTGTGAAGGGAAATGAGACAATCCGATGAGCAATCGCCCCTTGTTTCTTCTTTGTACCCCATGGTTTGGTAGAGTTTCCTTGCGGGATTATCGGCGTGACAGTAAAATCCGGAAACCGTTTTTCCCTGTTTTTTGACTGCTGTTTCGAGTTCGGTAAATAAACGCTTCGCGATTCCCTGGCCGCGGTGGTCCGGATTAACGGTGAGCTTATTGAATTTAGCTAAATTTTTCCGTGTCGGAAAACGTGAGAACGTTGCGTACATGGAGCCGACAATTGTTTCACCATCAGTGGCTAGAGCGATTAACGCCATATTATTTCTCAATTGTTTGTTAAGCCGCAGGTATTGAGCGGGGATAGAAGCCGGGCTAATTGAGAAATATTCTCCACGCTTTTTTGCATTCACAAGATTTTGCGTCAATTGCTTTCGCTCAAGCGGGGAGAGAGATGAAACAACGCAGATAACGACGTTCATACGGATTATTATACATGCATCACTTACAATGCCGGACAAATTTTACTTGATTCAATAAGCGTGTCGACGATATCCTTATCGCTATAACCCTGTGTCCTCAGTGTTTGAATATCTCCATCATCTAAGCCGATTGCGAATCCCAACAGATAAGAGCCAAATGACTGAGATTTGATGTCCATGTCACGTCCGGCGATATATTGCCATGTCGGTTGATGTGCAAAAATATCAGTGAATTGGATGTTTTGAAACGGCGTATTACTCTCAAAAGTACGTTTCCATTGTTTCCCGTTTTCATCAATAAATTGCCAGTATGACTTGTCTGGAAATGGATTGTTCGTATAATATATTTCGAGTGCTAATCCCTCAAATGATTCACTGACGCGGTGGCCAAGAGAGATCTCAACTGATGAGTTTCCGAGTTGCATCATCCCTTTGCCGCTGCACCCTTCAGAAATGACCCCGTGAAGCGGTGTCTCCCATGAGCCGTGCCCTTCTGAAATATTGGGGTTATTGATGAATGCGTTGACGAACTCAGTGATAGGATAGTTTGGGATTTCCGCTAATTGTTTATATAGTTGCGGTGTCCGGTCTTTTTCAAAATATGCCGAGAACTCCGATGCAGAGCGCCATGTCCGTTGAATGGCGTTGATCATCAGGTTCATTGTGTCTGCTCTCGCTTCTTTTGATAACCATGGGATGTCCTCCTCCTCGTCGGGAGGCTCTTCGGCTTCCGTCTCCGATTGTTCTTCATTTTCCTCATCGTCATTTTCCTCATCATCTTCTGTTTCCTCAATCTCTTCATCTTCTTCATCCTCTATTTCCTCTAAAAATTCAAAGACCAAATAGGGGATTCTATCGTCTGCATCCGTGATGGGATTACCCCATTCGATGCGGGCGATATCCCAGAATATATATGGCTCATCCTCGCTTCCCGGATGCAAGTTCCAATCTACATCATGGCCTTCTGTGATCAGTTTTTTCACCCACGATTTCCATTCTTCCATCATATTTTTCTGAAAGCGGTAAATATCGATGTGTTTAGTGGGATCGGATAATGGCATGCTCATGAGAATTGCTGGACCATCTACTTCTGTACTATCGGTGACCTTCATGAGAAACGGGACTGCTGTGGTTTCATGGTTCCACCATGGTGTTGCGAGGCTTCCGGCGTATATCGTCACCTCGGGAGAATCAGGATCGCGATAGCCAACGGCTTTATTTTCAAGAAACGTAAAATCGCCCCGGTTCGCAAGCGCAATACCCGCCCAATGATCGGCAATAGGTATTTCTAGTGTGTAGTCTTTCGGCAACGGTGCTTCTATATGGGCCATAATTGGTTATGATACGTGGATTATACTATAAGACTATGCAGATAACATCTCTCGATAAGGGTAAGAAAATTACCAGACATTATTGCTTCCTCGTTTTTCGTCGACAAGCCAGGAGAGAAATTTTTTGGGGATCGTATATTTTTTCACCTTATGGCCCTTTTTCACTTTCGTCGCGATATAGAGGGGACAGGCGGTAACCCGTAGCGGTGGAAGGTATCAGGCGTTGTGAGGTCCCTCCGGAAGACCGCGTACACCTCAAATCCCGTGAGTTCCAGTCGGGCTACAAAATCCCGACCGTAGCGCCGCACGTGGTCATCCTGCCAATACGCCATCGCCCGTTCATACGGAGATGTAATTGCCGGGTCTTCTAATGTATGTAGTTTCCAATAACCAATAGTAGTTATGAGGATGCACCGTCCGCCGGGCTTGAGGACACGGTAAAACTCCCGCATTGCATCCCGGTCACGGGAGACGTGCTCAAGAACGTTGATGCAGACAATCAAGTCGAATTGGTGATCCGTACATGTCAGGTGTTCTATATTCTCCCGCCTCATGGCGCGGCGGCCGATTGTATCGACACTTAGATATCGAGACTTCGGTTGTGATTGAAAAAATGACTGCAGACACCATTCCGGTGCGATATGGAGGATGGAAGCGGGGGGATTTTTCGGTAAATCGCTAAGAGCATAGAGATAAACAAGCCGGTGGTGCGGCTGGGATTTACAGACCGGACACGTGGCATTTTTATACATTCTGCCATAGCCGATATCGAAATCAGCGAATTGTTTTCCTTCCCATCCGCAGATAGGGCAGCGGACCGATGGGGCGGTACCTGAGAACATTAGCGCGGCCCGATAATACAGACGACGAAGCGGGAAAAGTGTGCGGTGTGCAATAATTCGGATCTGATATATAAGTCGTGAAAAAGATAAGTCCATACGTGAATACCCACTATTGTAACGGATGACCGCAATGGATATATAAGAATGAAGCGGCCCGTGCGCTAACAATGGTAAAAGCTCGAGTTGAAGAAGTGGGGAATATCCTATATAATTTACTTCCTATGGCACCAAGTGTCGAAGATCCGATACCCATGAGCAATCAAGCATATCAAGAAAGTGGTAAAACATTGTTTATGACCATGAGGCCAATACGTTTGAATACGTCGGAGCCGTTAACCCAGGAAGCATTCGTGCAGGCTATTTCCGATATCGTTGATGTTGCCCGTAAAAAATGGGGAAGAGCAGAGGCGAAATACGTGGCCGTTGGTGATTGTCTCTATATATTCCCAACATATAATGAAACAGGTTCAGAAATATATCACAAAAATGGTCTTGAAGAAATTCGGGAAGTGCTGAATGTTGACAATGCAGCACCCCGGGCCGCAGGAATCATCACATTGAAAGAAGAGGGGGTGTATATAAATTCGTCGGCTTCAAGCATCGTGGATGATCCGGTCTTTAAACTGACTAAAGAAGAGTCCGATGCGTATCTGGACGGGCCTGTCACCAAAGCGTTGCCGGGAGTATTTATTATCGTGAAGTAAGACAAAAAACCTCAAGAGGATTAACCGATTGACGGTAATGATAATAATGTATTGACAATGAGCGTGGGCCAGGCTACAATACATCTTTGCCCATAGATGCAGGGTGTGTTGTGAATTATTTTTCCATAATTCACATATATTTTTCATGAGAAGCAACCAATCATATAACTTTTACCAATTAAGGGGAGTTACCGTGTAGTTGCCGCTTCTCGTCGAAAGACGAATATTCAAACCTCGCATCTGGCGAGGTTTTTTGGTTCTTTAGCACATTACTTTACATGGATCGTCTGGATGGGGGGAACCTGGCCAGGGTAAGACTCACGGGGTGAACCCTTATTGAGGGCCCGAAGTTTACCTGGTTGAACGCTTCATTTGCAATGAAGAGGCAGTCGGTTCGACTCCGATCGGGTCCACATGCAGTTGCTATTTTGATTCTGAGAAAAATAGCTTACTGCTGTGGATGCAGTATAACCACTGCGCCACAGGTCCGAATGACGGTGTTCTTGTATTGAGAATAAGTATTACTTGGTGATATTTATTCTCGCGACAAGAGCGCGAATTGGCTCTTTAACAACTTAACGACATCAATGAAAGAAAGGTGAAATTCCTAATTCTTTCAGATAAATTTTAAGTTATCCTAGCGATATGAATTGCTAGGATACAACTCGTTCTAGAAAAATCCAAACGGGATTTTCAAAAACGAGTAGTAGTTGCATCGTAAGGGGTAATCCGATGGATTACCTTTTTACACATTTTATTTCGTTGAAATGGACAGGGGAATTCTAAAGCAATTTAGATCCTTTGTTCTCTGCAACGCTACAAAGTTGACAATGGATGCCTTGGGCGTTCATGCCGAGGAAGGACGTATATAACCGCGATAGTCGCCGGTGAGGAGTTATAATCCATCGACCCGGCGGTTTCCGAATGGGGCAACCCATCCCGCAAGGGATAGTCCCACACGAAGATGAATCGAAAGATTTGTCATAGTAGTGTGGGGCAGGATACCATCCGAACTGAAACATCTCAGTAGGGTGAGGAAAATAAATCAAGAGAGATTCCGTCAGTAGCGGCGAGCGAAAGCGGAACAGCCTAAACCTGAGCGCAAGCGAAGGGGTTGTAGGGCAGACGATATGTGATGGGACAGCGATAGAAGAATGCTTTGGAATAAGCAGCCATAGAACGTGAAAGCCGTGTAATCGAAATTGTTTTCCCCGCTAGTTTGTTCCTAAGTACCATTGGACACGAAGGTCCTGTGGGAATCTGGGGTAACCACACTCCAAGGCTAAATACATGAATGCACCGATAGTGAACAAGTACCGTGAGGGAAAGGTGAAAAGCACCCCGGAAGGGGAATGAAATAGTACCTG
>CAYLQG010000049.1:3151-10957 GCA_964385705.1 uncultured Gammaproteobacteria bacterium | reverse complement strand
CGGGGGAAGATGACGAGGACGAAAAACTAGCAAAGGGGCTCAATAAGAAGCAATATTTTTGGGCGCGCAGTAAAACGGAACGAGTCGCAATTCTCCTTGCGGGCGTTACGATGAATTTCATTCTGGCCGTCGGAATCACCACATATCTTTTGACCCAGGGCGTCTACGAAGCGGCGGGACAGGTGCATATAGAAAGCGTGGTCGCAGGAGGCCCGGCGGCTGTTGCCGGGATCAGGGACAAGGATATCATCACTAGGGCCGCGTATTCTCCCGAGGGTTTAAGCGGCGAGACCAAAAGTGTCACGGTTCCCGGCGATCTTGTGACATTTACCAGGGCTCATGAAGGTCAAATAATTACGCTGACTATTGAGCGCAATAACTCAACGTTTCCGGTGTTTCTGACCCCCCGCAAGGTATTTCCGGCAGGGGAAGGACCGATGGGCGTGGCTGTTTCGGATTTGGAACTTAAAACGTATCCGCTTTCAAGTGCACCCTGGGTCGCGGTCAAGCAAAACGTCGGAAGAGCCGGTGATATGTTTACGGGCATCTGGGGTCTTATCGTAAAGCTGGTGCAATTAAAACCGGTCGGCGCTGATGTCGCGGGTCCCATCGGAATTGCACAAGTTACCGGTCAGGCGGTAAAGTTCGGTTTCCGTGCAGTTCTTGAGTTTATGAGCCTTTTATCATTAAATCTCGCTGTATTAAACGTTCTGCCGATTCCGGCGCTTGACGGAGGCCGCGTGTTATTTGTACTTCTTGAAAAGATATTGGGACGGAAGATCGCCCCGGCGTTTGAGCGTTCCACCCATCAGATCGGGATGCTCATACTTCTTGCACTGGTCGTACTTATCTCCATCCACGATATTCTTAGACTCGCTCAGGGAGGATAATGGTGGGGATTCTTGACATGAAAGAGAAAACCCCGTAGAGTAAAGGAGTAACGCAATCTCTTTGGGGAATACTATGTTCCGAGCATAGGTAAGCGGTCCCGCCAAGAACGGGAACGGGTAAGCCCGAAACAGCAGTAATAAGAGTTCGTAGTAATGCAAGTTCATGGTTCACAGAAAATATCACTATGAACTATGATCTATTAACTATGAACTAAAGTAAGGTGGTACCACGAACAGCCGTTCGTCCTTATGGAGGAACGGTTTTTTTGTGGAGGAATGTATGCCAAGTAGTAGAATTTCGACACGCTTTTCACTTTGCCCGTGTCGATGTGTGCCTACTCGGTTTTAACGATATCGATATAACGAAAGGAATTGAAGTTTCGAAAAGCGTAAAAGGCAAAGGTCGAAATTTCACAACTTGGTATGGCAAAACAATTTGATAAAAAAGAATTAAAAAAGAAATCAGAAAATCTTTCTGATTGGTATACCGACGTGATTCTTAAGGCGACGCTTGCTGATTACGGACCGGTCAAAGGCACGATGGTCATCCGGCCCTACGGCTACGCCTTATGGGAAAAGGTTCAGGAAATCTTTAACGGGATGATAAGGACCGCAGGCGTTGAAAATGCGTACTTTCCGTTGTTTATCCCGTATTCATTGCTTGAAAAGGAAAAAGAGCACGTCAAAGGGTTTTCACCGGAGCTTGCGATCGTTACGATCGGTGGTGGCGAAACGCTCAAAGACCCACTCGTCGTCCGGCCGACCAGTGAAACCATAATGTATGAGATGTATAAAAAGTGGATTCACAGCTGGCGTGATCTCCCGATGCTTATCAATCAATGGAATAATGTGGTCCGGTGGGAAAAACGGACGTACCTATTTCTCCGGACGACCGAATTCTTATGGCAGGAGGGACACACCGTTCATGAGACCGAAGCCCAGGCTGTCGATATCGTCATGAAGGCCCTTGATTGGTACAGGCAGGTGTATGAGGACTATTACGCGATCCCGTGCATATTGGGACGGAAAAGCGAGTCGGAGAAGTTTGCAGGTGCCAAGGCCACCTTCGCGATCGAAGCGCTCATGCCCGACGGAAAAGCGCTTCAGGCGGGGACGTCACATAATCTAGGACAGAATTTTTCCAAAGTTTTTGACATACAGTTCCAGAGCCGTGAGGGGAAAATGGAGTTTGCTTGGCAGACGTCATGGGGGCTATCGACCCGGAGTTTAGGGGGATTATTTCTTGTCCATGGAGATGACAGCGGCCTTGTGCTGCCACCCAAAATTGCGCCTATTCAGGTCGTTCTTATGCCGATTATGCGGACAGGAAGTGATGCAAATGTGTTACTTGCCTACTGCGGAGAGATCAAGGAGGCGCTCAATAACGGGGGAGTCAGGAGTAAACTTGATGACCGGACTGAGACGAGTGTCGGTCGGAGATTCAACGAGTGGGAAGTGAAAGGAGTGCCGGTCCGGTTTGAGATCGGGCAAAAGGAGTTTGATGAGCGGAGCGTCACGATCGCACGGCGTGATACGGGTGAAAAGATCACGGTGAAACGGGAGAACATGCTTGTGACCGTTGAAAAAATCCTTAAGGATATCCAAACAAATCTTTTTGCAAAAGCTAAGAAGTTCCTTGATGAGAATACGCGTGACGCCGCAAATTATCAGGAATTCAAAAATATTATGGCCACCGATCGTGGGTTTATTAGGGCATTCTGGTGCGAAGATGCAGCCTGTGAAGAAGCCATTAAGAAGGAAACGAAAGCAACGACGCGTTGCCTTCCATTGGAAGCAAAAGAGGAAAAAGGGACGTGTGTCTATTGTGGGAAACCTGCCGTCCACCGCTGGATATTTGCCCAGGCGTATTGATTTTGAACGGGTAATTTTTAATGCGTGAATATTTTTTGGACAGGTTGGCAAAAGTCACCGATGGCATCCGTTATACTATCAAAGATAATCCTGTTTATGAAGTCGGCAATACAGGTCTGTTTTTCCGGTTTAACCACTTAGATAATAATTGCCGTGGAGACTTTACGCCAGGAGACGACAGTATTCCCGCTCATGATTTACAAACAGCGGCGTTATATGCGGGCATGTTTCGGATTGGACTGGGATCGCTTCATGAGACATACCGGAAAGGAATCAATATTCCGGACTGGTTTACGCTATCAGATGATACACAACTCATATTTAACACAAATGATAGGCTTGTTTCTGCAATAGAAAGATTATTCTCTGACCACGGTCATAAAGAGTTAGTAACCCGAAGTGAAGGTTTGTGGCAGGGTTCGGTTAAATCTTATGTCGTTTCCATTCAGCTTAAAAAGTTTTTAGAATTATCAGATGATGATGAGTTGATTCATTATTTAAATGAAATTCGCCATGGTAAATTATTGAGAAATGAGAAATACATAAAAGAGTGAATAAACGATTCTCATTCGGTCAACAGGTAATATAAGCTAATAACTCTTCGGGCAGTTGTGTTAAGTATTTGGTATACTTAGACTCATGAAAACGATTGTCACCCATATCGGTCCTGATTGCGATGCTGTCACGAGCGTCTGGCTTGTGAAAACATTCCTTCAAGGTTGGGAGGAAGCGGCGTATGCATTTGTGCCGGCGGGGACGACGCTTGGAAAACTTCCACCCGACGATGACGAAGAGATTCTCCATGTAGACACGGGATTCGGGAGATTTGACCACCATCAGACCGATGCCGACATCTGCGCTTCCACGCTTATTTATGAAGAGATTAAACGGATGCGCGGGGCGGATACCGCACTTGAGCGCCTGGTGGCTGTTGTCAATGACATTGATCATTTCCGTGAAGTGTACTTTCCAAATCCAACCGCTGATTTCTGGGAATTCGGACTGGTGGCCCAGATCGACGGGTGGCGGCTTCTCTACGCCGATAATCCGATTAAGATCGTTGACCTCGCGATGAATGCCCTCGACGGTATTTATAAATCACTGCAAAACAAAGTGTGGGCGGAAAAAGAACTGAAAGAAAAAGGCGTTGAATTTACCACGAAGTGGGGTCGTGGTATTGGCGTCCTGACCCCGAATGACGATGTCGTCCATCTGGCGCAGAAAATGGGGTATATGATTGCAATCCGTAAAGATCCGAAAAAGGGGTATCTGAGGGTCAAGGCGTTTCCGAAAAAAGAGATCGACCTCACTCCTGTCTATGATATTCTCAAAGCGCAGGAACCGGAGGCCACATGGTTTCTCCATGCAAGCCATCATATGGTACTAAACGGCAGCTCGAAAAACCCCGACATGAGGGCGACGAAGAAATCGCTTGCCCAGGTTATCGAGGTTATTTCTGCCATTACATAGGACGCGCTATGGATATTAAAACGGTCACTATACATAATCCGGACGCCAAGAATTTTATTTTTGGCCAATCGCACTTCATTAAAACCGTCGAGGATCTTCATGAGACGCTTGCGGAAAGCGTCCCGGGGATTCAATTCGGACTGGCTTTTTGTGAAGCATCAGGTCCTCAGCTCGTGAGGACAAGCGGAACGGATAAAGCGATGATTGATTTGGCAGCCAAAAATGCCCTGGCCGTAGGAGCCGGTCACACATTTTTCATTTTCCTTGGGAATGCATTCCCCATTAATGTTTTGGCTGCAATCAAGAACGTCTCTGAGGTCGTTACGATATTCTGTGCTACCGCAAATTCCACAGAGATAATAGTAGCTGAAACGAAACAAGGGCGAGGCGTCCTCGGTGTTATCGACGGCGGAATACCCAAAGGGGCAGAGTCGAAAACAGAAGAAAAGAAACGGAAAGAATTCCTGCGGACGATCGGATATAAATTATAACGAATCCATGGACGCTGATTGTATTTTTTGCCAAATCATTGAAGGTAAGCTTCCCAGAACACTCGTATTAGAGGACGCGGACACAATTGTGATAAAGGATATTTATCCGAAAGCCCCGATTCATCTGTTGGTAATCCCCAAGAAGCACATTTCCGATTTTATGGCATTACAGCCACCAGAAATTGATACAATGATGCAGGTTGTTGCCCGCGTGATCAGCAAGAACAATATTACGCACTACCGTATTGTGAATAACGGCGGGGGAGCACAACTTATTGATCACGTACATATTCATATCATGGGGTCGTTTGATAGGCGTCGGAATCTGTAAATCGTGGTATAATTGAATTTATATTTTGAAATGAGCCCTCCTGGCCTTACTTCTCGCCTTTTCACTACTATTCGTAGACGGCTCGAAGAGCGGCCTTTCGGAGGGTTTAAGAAAGAGTAAGCTCAAAGATTCGCCAACTCTTTCTAAAAGGGGGTGTTTATTGTTTTATGGTATTTGTTAAAGCACAACCAGGAGATTCATCCGATTCATTGATCCGAAAATTTACCCGCAAAGTATTAGCAGAGGGGATTTTACAGGATCTCAAGAAACGTGAATTTTATCAGAAGCCCGCGGAAGTCCGTAAGGAGAAAAAACGCGAACTTCAACGACGGCTGCGACATCCGAACCGCGGATAATTTTATGACCGTTGCCCAATTACAGGCTGATCTCAATAGTTCACTCAAAGCCGGAAAAACCGGACGGGTTGGTACGCTTCGGATGCTTGTTTCGGCAATCCGTAATGCCGCGATTGCAAAATACGGTGCCACATGGGAAACGTCTCTCACGGAAGCGGATATCGCGGAAGCCGTAAAGAAACAGATGAAGGCGCACAACGAATCAATTGAAGCGTTTGAGAAAGCAGGACGCGCAGAGCTTGTCAAAAAAGAAAAAGACGAGCTTGCAATTCTTTCCGAATTTGCACCGAAAGAGATGTCAGACGAAGAACTCAAGGCTGTACTTACCCCCATTGCCGCAAGCGGAGAGAAGAATTTCGGGCTCCTTATGAAAAATGCGATGGCGCAGCTTAAAGGCAAAGCCGACGGCGGACGGGTTTCGGCAACACTTCAGCAATTACTCTCTTCCAAATAATCCCGGATTGTTGTATTGTGCAATTGTTTATGATTACCGTGTTATTCCAAACAGAATCTCATTTTCCGGTTGACCGCAAAAAAGTGATTGATGCGATCGTTACGCAACTCGGCGGACGGATAAAGGGTCCGGCTGAGGTCAGTGTCACGATTGTCGGCGACCGGCGCATGCATGGATTAAATAAACAATACAGAAACATTGACGATACGACCGACGTGCTATCGTTTCCTCTCAATGATCCGAGCGATGAGCCTGAGACGCCATTCGTGGAGACTCCCGACGGCGTCCTTCGACTCGGTGACATCATTGTCTCATTTCCGCAGGCTGTTAACGAAGCCGCTGAGGAAAATAAAATGGTTGACGATCAGATCGTATTTTTAGTGTTACACGGATTGAATCATTTGTTGGGGATACACCACCCGGAGTGAGATCTAGAAGATAGAGCATAGTTCATTGTGGTAGATAATAGAGGATAGAAGATAGATTTCTATTATCTATATTCTATTGACGACCACTATTGTCTATTTTCTATCATCTAATTATTAACTATGTCTTTTTATCGTATTTATCGTCCGCAGGTCATTGATGAAATCGATAACGTTTCTGTGCGGGATGCGCTTTTACGGCTTCTTGAGAAACCAAAGAAGGACCTGCCCCATGCATTTCTCTTTAGCGGGCCACGGGGTGCCGGCAAAACGACAGCAGCCAGGGTCATCGCAAAATTATTTAACTGTGAAAAGCCCACGAAATCCGGGCCGTGCGGCAAATGCAAATCCTGCGTTTCCATTTCTGAGGGAAGGGATTTGGATATTATTGAAATCGATGCTGCCAGTAACCGCGGCATTGACGAGATGCGGGCCCTCCGGGATGGGATTAATCTGACGCCATCTTCCGGCGCGTACAAAATTTACATTATCGATGAGGTGCACATGCTCACGACCGAAGCGTTTAATGCGCTCTTGAAGACGCTCGAGGAACCGCCTCCCCACGCAGTGTTCGTCCTTGCAACGACCGATCCGCAAAAAGTGCCGGTGACGATAAAATCCCGCTGTGTGTCGTTTGTCTTCACCAAAGCATCGACCGAGGAACTTATGAGTGCGCTCAAACGGATCGTTATAAGTGAAAAAATTCAGATTGACGATGAGGCCCTTGAAATCATCGCCAAGAGTGTCGACGGAGCGTTTCGCGATGCCGTGAAATATCTTGAGCAGGTGAGCTTCCACAAAGGAAAAATCACCGCGGAAGTCGCGCGTTCGATTCTTGCGTTAAGCGAGGAGAAAATAAAGGAATTATTCCTTACGTCTCTCCGGGCTAAAAAAACAACAGAATTGCTTGCGATAATAGAACAACTGGTGAATGAAGGGAAAGATGTCAGGATATTTACCGTTGACTGTCTGTCCCTGCTCGAGAAAACTCTTATCGCACAAGTCAGGGGAAGTTCGCCTGGCGGCTTTACGCGTGAAGATTTAACCCGTGCGATCCGCAAACTCTCCGCAGCGTTTATTGAAATGAAGGGCGCGCCGATTCCTGAACTTCCGCTTGAGCTAGCTGTCGTCGAATATTGCGATATTGAGGCGGGACAACCGGTGGCTGTATCAAAAACGGAAGCGGTAATGGATATCCATTCTGCGAAAGCTCAGGGAACTCATATTGCCATGTCGTCTGCTCCCAGCCCAAACGAGACCCCGGTGGCTGCGGCCAGTGCGGAATCGTTCGGGTCCCTCACGCTTGAGAAGCTCATTGACCACTGGAGTGATGTTATCGGTGAACTTAAGCCGTTTAATCATTCGGTCGCGGGCGTCATGCGTTCCACTAGACCGAAGTCTGTCGTTGGTGGTATAGTGACTATCGAGGCGTTTTATACATTTCACAAGGATAAGTTATCCGAAGTGAAGACAAGGGAAGTAATCGGGACGGTCCTTAATAAATTATTCGGGGAAAA
>CAYLQG010000049.1:0-3051 GCA_964385705.1 uncultured Gammaproteobacteria bacterium | reverse complement strand
ATGAATCAGATGCGGAAGCAGGCAATGGCAATCCAGCAGGCGCTTGAGAAGGAAGAATTCGAGGTTGTCACGGGGAATGTCCGCATCGTCATCACCGGCAATCAGAATGTCAAAACCGTGGAGGTTGACGGCGTTTATCAGCCGGATATGGTCAAGGCGATCAACGACGCTATCAAACGTTCGCAACAAGCTGCGGCGGGCAAGCTTGCCGAACTAAGTAAGTCGATGGGGCAGTAACATGGCGTCCATTCACGTTGTTGTCACCGGAACGATTAGCTTCGATTACATCATGGATTTCAGCGGCCGGTTTGGCGACCGCATCATGGCGGATAAAATCCACAGCCTTTCTCTGAGCTTTCTCGTTGACCGGCTTCACAAACAATTCGGAGGAACGGCGGGCAACATCGCCTATACTCTTAACATATTAGGAGTCGCGCCATGGATTTTGGCTCCTGCCGGTCGCAAGGATTTTGAATTGTATGAGCGGCACCTGAAGAAGCACAAGATAAGTGCGAAATATATTTCGCTCCACGATCATGTCTCAACCAGTTCCTATTTTGTGATGACTGATAGTGATGATAATCAGATCGGCTCGTTTTATTTGGGGGCGACGAAGTACGCGAAAAATTTATTAATATCCAGGGTTCCGAAAGAAACATTCGTTATCCTGTCCGCAACAGAGCCCGCCGCCATGAATACATACGTTATGGAATGTGAAAAGGAAGCTTTTTCCTATATGTATGATCCCGCGTTTCAGGTCTCAAATTTTTCGGCCGATGAGTTGAAGCGCGGTATTAGTCACGCAAAGATTCTTATCGGCAATGACTATGAAATTGCCCTTATCGAAAGAAAATTAGATATCAGCCATGAAGAACTTATTCTTATGGTGCCGATTCTTGTGACGACGCTTGGGACTAAAGGATCAATAATTGAGACACGGCATGATGCTATGCATATTCGTCCAGCAAAACCCAAAAATATCAGTGATCCGACCGGAGCCGGAGACGCATACCGCGCGGGATTTGTCGCCGGCTATTTACGCGGATACGATCTTCTTGTCTGCGGACAGATGGGATCGGTTGCCGCCATCTATACGGTCGAGAAGTATGGCACGCAAACCCATGATTTTACCAAAAAGGAATTTATTGCACGATATAAAGAGAATTACGGAGAAGCAATAAAGCTTTAAGAATATGAAACCAGGCGAGATCATAAAGACCTTTACGAGTAAAAAGGGGCATGTCGTTACGCTTCGCGCTCCTACGAGTCAGGATATTGATCAAATCCTTACGTACGCCAATAATCTTATCCTTGAGGATACATACGTTCTAATAAGCGGCGAACCGATCACCCGGGAAGAAGAAATACCATTTCTCAATGATCGATTGAAGAATATAGAAAAAGGTGAAGAGATTTCTATCGTGATTGAAATTAATAAAACCGTGTGTGGCATGGCAGGGATTACGAGAGAAAAATATCGGAGTCATCACGTGGGAATCCCTGGAATTTCAATTGCGCAAAAATTCAGAGGAGAAGGCATAGGAAAGATTTTATTCACAACGCTTATAGAAGAGTCAAAAAAATTAGGACTACGATTGCTTATCCTTCATTGCTTTGAAAATAATATCAACGCATTCCGTCTCTATGAGTCGCTCGGGTTTAAGAAGATCGGTGTTATACCGGAAGCCATATTATTTAAAGGGAGCTATATTGGGCAAATCGTTATGTACTTATCTCTTGTTTAGGTCCGCGCATCGTATATAATTCTCTCTTATATGAAACAAACCAATGATCATGATGTAAAAGACCTGTTTCTCGCCTCCAAGGGCAAGCTCAGAATTGAGTGGGCCGGTCACTTGATGCCGTTTATACGGCTGAGAAATACGGCGCGCAGACTCATGACTTTACCAAGGAGGTATTCATTGCACGCTATAAAGAAAATTACTGTGAGCCTTTAGCATTATGATAGATCTTCAAAAGCCGCGCATTATCATACATAACTTGACTCTAAAAGGGATAGAAAACGTTCCTGGTATTCTTGATTTTGATCAGCGGGGGATTGTCGCCGCACGGCCTGGTGACGTGGTGGTTACCAAACGTGCCCCGGATCCACAGTTTCTTGCATATCTGACATCTCTCGGGTGGGATTTTTCAGATGTCTCATTTGTTTCGCCAAAAAATCTTAACGGATATACATATAAAAGTATTTTTTATGATAAAAATGTTATCGAATATTCTCGGAGTAGTGGCGCCTCCTACATAGATACATACCAAAATACATATGAGGAAGAGGGATTCGGAGTGCGTACCGGATTACCTGTTTATGCCAATGCCAGTTTGGGCTTGATATATGGAACGAAAAGTGGCTTTCGTAAACTCGCCAAAACACTTAAACTTCCGATTCCACGGGGGTTTGAATCAGTAAAATCAAAAGAAGACGCTTGGACAGCGGTAAAGAATCTTTTCGATTTAGGCGCGGAAAAAATTATTATAAAAATTGATGAGGGACTTTCAGGTGCCGGACAAACCATGCTTAAAAAAAGCGAATTTATGTCACTCCCTCCAGAAGACCAGAAGCGCATGTTACAAAACGCATTAACAAAGATACCGCAGTTCGGTAAACAGAGCGCCGCCACAGTTGAGGAATGGGCAAAGGGCGCTATCGCATCTCCCAGTATACAGCTAGAGGTTGCCCCGAATGGGAACATTCGCGTGGTATCCATAAAGGATCAGATATTGGAAGGGGAAGAGAAGTGGTACGTTGGTTGTTCCTACCCGGTGTCATCGCTCACACAGGATCAGCAAAAAAAATTTATACAGGATGCTAGGATTTTTACCCAAGCACTAGCTGACAAAGGGTTCCAGGGGTTTTTAGGGATGGATTCGATACTCTTTTCGGACGGGACATTTTTGTGGGTAGAAGCAAATGTTAGAAAGCCCGGTACCTATTACCCTAGGGTGATCGCTGAAAAAATAAATGGTGGATCTCTGTCCGGGATGTACTACGTGGCCAGCGATTTTACTATTCCCGTGTTTAAAGGTGCCTCATTT
>CAYLQG010000048.1:0-11176 GCA_964385705.1 uncultured Gammaproteobacteria bacterium | reverse complement strand
GGTAAAGTGTTTGATGAGAAGGAATTGTTGAATGGCGTTGAAGCGGTCTTGGACGGGTGGTGGACGGAGGGGCGGTTTGCGCTGGAATTTGAACGTGAATTCGGGAAATTCCTCGGGGTAAAATATGTTTCTTTGGTTAATTCCGGTTCGTCCGCTAATCTCGTTGCCCTTACTTCACTTACCTCGAGAATATTCCGCGACCGTGCGCTCATGCCGGGGGATGAAGTGATATCCGTTGGTACCGGATTTCCGACTACCGTAAATCCGACGATCCAAAACGGGTGCACTGCAGTTCTTCTTGATAATGACTTAGTGACGAAAAACGTCAATCCGAAGGATTTGGAAAAAGCCATTACCCCAAAGACGAAAGTTATTATGATGGCGCACACGCTCGGCAACCTCATGCCGCTTGATGACATCATGGCGCTTGTCGAGAAATATAAACTTTGGTTTATCGAAGATTGTTGCGATGCATTGGGCGGGGAGTATAAAGGAAAATTAGCGGGAACATTCGGACACATTGCTACATTCTCCTTTTACCCCGCGCATCAGATTACGATGGGTGAGGGGGGAGCAGTCGTGACCAATAATCACATGATCCACAAGGCCATCCGCCAGTTTCGTGACTGGGGTCGAGACTGCTGGTGCGACACGGGGCGTGACAATACCTGTGGGATGCGTTTCGGGTGGAAGCTCGGAGAATTGCCCTACGGGTATGACCACAAATACACGTATTCCCAAATCGGGTACAATCTCAAACTCACCGACATGCAGGCATCGCTTGGACTTGCGCAGCTTAAAAAACTTAAAGGGTTTATCAAAAAACGGAGGGAAAACTTTGCCGCACTCCATTCTTTTTTTACAAAATATAAAAAATACTTTATCCTTCCCGAAGCACTTGCGGGTACAAACCCGAGCTGGTTTGGGTTCCCTCTGGTTGTACAAGACGGTGCGCCCTTCACCAAGTTGGAGTTAGTAAAATATCTTGAAGATCATAAAATCGCGACACGGAGTATATTTGCGGGAAACTTAACCCGCCACCCTGCATACCTTCATCACCCGCAAATTAGAAAAGTAGGGAATCTCACCAATTCCGACAAACTTATGAACGACGCCTTCTGGATCGGCGTGTATCCGGGGATAACAAAAGAGATGCAGAGATATGTCACAAAACAATTTGAAACTTTCATGTCCCTACACGTGTGATATGAGTGAGCCCACAGTACTTATTACCGGAGCATCCGGATTGGTTGGCAATGCAATCAGTTCCACTTTTTTGCGAACACATAAACTCCTTACTCCATCACACAAAGAATTAGATATAACAAATAACAAAGAAGTCGCAGCATATATCACGCGAAATAACCCCACTGTTATCATCCATGCTGCTGCATTTACCGATAACAATAAAGCGGAGGGGGAGCGGGGAGATAAAAAGGGTATGTGCTGGCGGGTGAATGTCGAGGGGACAAAAAATATTGTTGAAGCCGCAGATAAAATCGGTGCGTACGTTATTTATATTTCAACGGGCTCTGTATTTGCGGGCGATGATGCACATCCCGGCCCGTTTACGGAAAATGACGCGACTTCACCCGAGTCAGCCTTATCCTGGTACGCTTGGACAAAGGCGGTTGCCGAATCTCTCATTGTAAGCGGCGCGATTATTCGGTTAAGCCATCCGGTTTCGAAGAATAACGTGTCGGAAAATCTGGATTACATTCATAGAATCGTAAAGCTATATGACGAGGGAAAATTATACCCACTCTTTACCGATCAATTGTTTCCGATAACGTATATTGAGGATGTCATAACGGCGATTGCTACAATAATCGGGAGAATATCGCTGAGGTCGGCACACGTTTTGGGCGCCCTTCGGCAGGGCTCAGGGCAAGCATCCTGTGTTTATCCCGAGCGAAGTCGAGGGACTGCAAAACGTGTACCTCCCCGCGATATTTATCACATTGCAAGTCGGGACAGCGTTTCTCCATATGAGTTAGCTAGATATGCGATTCAAAAGGCGAGAGGAGTCAAGAATCCTGCATTAACCAAAACGACATTTGATGCGTTTGTAAAAGGCGTTTCTTTGCCAAAGAGGTATGCAAAATATTGTGCCATTGACGGAAGTGAATCTCGAAAGAGGCTCAAAATACCTGCGAGGAGTTGGAGGGAAATTGTGGATTGCCTATATCCGAGGGCTGGTATATAGTGGAAAAAAGTTAGGAATGTACCGCTTAGGTCGGCGTGCAATTTGTGCGCATCCGTCAAAGCTTGGTCTATTCAAATCGAATAGAATTGGACGTCCCGCGCGGGGAGTCAATAAAATTTAGTCCGGATTCATTTGCGAGCGAGAGAATCTGTAAAAACAGGAATCGTCATTTCGCGAACGAACTGAAGCCCGGATCTAAATTTTATTGCGACCTCAAGCGCGTTAATGAAACGCTCTATTCCTGCGCGTGACGGTGCTGAGCAAATCGTGCGCCTCCCTGCGTTGTATTGAGCTCATGAAGAGTAGTAAAATTGTTGTTTTCCTTGAAATATTTATTCTCCTTGGATTATTAGGATATCTTCTATACTGGCATTTACAAGTCGGCCTTACCAGATTTTTTGACGTTGATGAGTTTACGCACCTCCACACTGCCGCCAATATGGCTGCGGGCCAAAAGCCGTACGTCGATTTTTTCACATTTTTCACTCCGGGATTCTATTGGATGCTCATACCTCTCTTCTGGATTTTAGGCCGGAGCGTCGCAATTTTTACGGCAGCACGGGTATTTATGTTCGTCGTATTCGCGCTCATGGTTGCACTTACCGGCATACTATTCGCGCTCCTCCGGAATAAACGGTATGCACTCATCCCCATGGTTATTCTCGCGTTTTTACCAATGCCGTTTGATAAGTATATGGAAATACGGCCGGATAATGTGGCGGCGCTTTTGGGGCTTCTCGGAGTGGTACTCCAGGTCTACGGTATGCTTCACCCTGAGCATAAACGACGAATACTCATATGGTTTGCAGCAGGCGTCTCGTATTCGGCATCGCTTGTCGTACTCGTGAAAACGCTGCCTTTCGGTGGGATGGGCGTCGCTGTTGCTGCTCTTGATGCAGGATTTTTTGAGTGGCTTGGGTTTATGGTGAAGCGAAAACGGATCGTTGCATGGAAAATAGCTAGGGAATATTGGATGTTCGCTTTTGGACTCGCCGCGCCGCTTGTCCTACTTTTCCTTTACTTCCTCGCACTTGGTCATTTTTCGACCGTTTGGTATTCATTGACCAAGCTGCCGTTTGAGGCGAATATGATAGGGCATATTTACATCATGGAACCGCATTTATTTTTCTTCCCCAATGCATCATTTTATGGCGGGTGGGGGATTACGAGACCATTGATTACAAATCACACCCTGTGGTTTATCGGCATTATCGTCGGGTGTATGCGGCTTTTAACACCGTTTATCGCCGCTGGCGGAGACCGGAAACGGACTTATGCAGAACTTCTCGTGGCCGGAATATTTGCTCTGTCGGTGTATGGCTACGTTGTATTTTTCCCTCTCAAACACAGCCAGTATCTTATCCCTATCGCCATATTTATCGCGTGGTACGCCGCCGATTTCATCGGGTCAATTCTTATGTGGATTCGCCGTCACGCCGGAGATATCGGCGTTCTTCTCGTCCTTATATTATTTGCCATATTGCTTGGTCAGGATACGATTCAGGTAAATTCTCTTAAACTGACGATGAGTAATACCGTGCAGTTGTCTCAAACCAAAACTCTTCTCTCAATGGTTCCGCCGCAATCCCGGGTATTGGACCTGGATGGCCGCATGATGTTTTGGAAAGATGCCTACTATATTTGTTGCCTGCCGTTTGGAGAATTCGTGCGGTTTCTTTCACGGCCGCCCGCGCCGCTTGGAGAGGCGTTAGAAGATAAAAAAGTACCGTATATTTATCAGGGAGACAGCGGGAGACTGTGGGAGCTTGCGGATTTCCCGTATATTAAGGATCATTACACGCGGGTGCCTGGGTGGGGGGATGCGTTATGGAGGCGAAATGGAAGTGAATGAAATTTTGGTATCCGCTTGGATCGTCGCGCAATTTGTGCGCAACTCTCAAGCAAAAAACTATGCATCATTTCCTTGCAGCCATATCCTGCGTGAGAGTGCTGACAAATTGTGCGCCTCTCCGCGGATACTTATACAGATTTGATAAGTAACGATGAGAGAGCAAACAAAATTTAGTCCGGATTCCCCTGCGAGTGAGGGGAAGTTTGTATGGAGTAAAAAAGGGTAATTTCACGAGCGAGTTCGAAGATGGATCTAAATTTTCGTTGGCTATCGAATAGGCTTGAAGAAATATGAAAAAGTATATCGGTATTATTTTAGCGATCGTTATTTTTGTTACCCAGCTTTCACTTGTCCGGGGCGTCGGGATGACATGGGACGAGCCCGCGAGCTTTTTTATCGGGCGCATGAACCTCCAATTCTGGCAGACGCTTGATTGGACGAATGTTATTGATTACCTCAATACGAAACGGTTTGCGAGTAGCCCCATGTATTTTGTTTCCGGTGAAGAATTATATCCGCCGTTCCCGTTCCTCGTATCTTCCGCAGCATCCTACATCCTTGCTGAACGTACGAACATTATGGATTCTATCTCAGCCCATCATGTCGGAGAAATTCTCCTTGGGTCAATCGGCGTGGCGGCATTTTACGGCCTGGGTATTGAACTCGGACTCACCTTCCCGATTGCCGTGGGCACAACACTTATATTTGCCTTATATCCGGTTATATTCGGGCAGATGAGGAATGATGCCAAAGATATCCCTCTCATGAGCATGCTCGTCCTGAGTGTCTATATTTTTTTCCGATTTTTACGAGCATGGCGGGAACGGAAGATGAGTGAATCATGGGGATGGGGATTCCTTTGGGCGGTAGCGCTGGGTCTTGCCGAGGACTCAAAGCCCTCGGCTGCGATCATTGTGCTCATATTAGGGGTATGGTTTTTCGCGAGTCTTTTGATAAATCAGACGTTCAGGAAAAAAATGAAACAACTTCCGTTATTCCTCTTTAGCGTTGCCAGCTTCGGGGTGCTCGCTGTGGCGATATTTTTCATCGCATGGCCCTGGCTGTGGGATAATCCCGTTAAAAAAATTGAGATGGTATTCGCATTTTTCAGAAGCGTCGGGTACTATATGCCCGTTTTATATTCGGGACAGCTGTATCGGGCGGGGATAAGCCTCCCCAGGAGTTATCCGTACGCCATTCTTCTCTTTCAGACGCCGATAGAGATTACCGCTCTTGCAGTCGTCGGCATGCTTACCGGTATCTGGGGAGTGATAAAAAAACAAAATGTTTGGTATCTGTTTTTGCTTTTATGGTTTTGGATTGGTATGGGGCGATTTTTACTTCCGGGGTTCCTTATTTATGCGAAAGTACGGCATTTTATCGATGTGATGCCGGCGTTCTTCTTACTTGCAGGGGTTGGAGTTACCTATATTGGTTCGTGGTTGGACAAAGCGCTGAGGTCGGTGCATATTTTGAGCACCCCTATCAAGCAACATAATTTATCAGGTCCTAGCGACCATATCCTGCGTGATAGTGGTGCAAAATCTGCGCCTCCCCGCGCATTCATCATATCCCTTATCCTGATAAGCGTCGTTATTATCCATGAAATCATCATTTCCGAGACATTTTATCCTTATGAGCCGAGCTACTTTAATTTTCTCGTCGGAGGCAGTAAAACGGTGGCCCAAAAGCATTTATTTGATATCGAGTATTGGGGCAGTAGTACTCGTGAAGCGATGACGTATATCGATAACCTGGGTGATGCGCCCATTTCCGTATATAGTTGCCTTATGCGGCATCTCACAATGTATTACAATACGCCAAACGTGACTATGCAACCCGATCACCCTGAATATGCATCGTATACTCTCGTGCCGAACAGTCCATCTTGGTTCGGAGAGTCGTTAAAATTCTCGAAGGATTTACAAACGCCGGTGTATGTTGTAAGAAGGGGAGGCGCAGATTTGTTTTATGTCTATAAAAATACATCTCATTTCGGATATCGCTGCGGCAACGAAACATTGACAACGTATGGCTATAAAACACCCTGACACGGTATACCTCTCGCTTGTCATCCCTGTCTACAATGAAACCGTTCGATTGAAAAGCGGTTTACGGAAGGTCGTGGCGTACTTAAATAGTCAATCCTATACGTGGGAAGTTATTCTTGTTGATGACGGATCCGATATTCCACTACAGCTGCGTGTTAAGGCAAAAGGTGCGGAACGCATTATCACACTCCGGTTGCCGCAGAATATGGGGAAGGGTAAGGCGATAAAAGAGGGGGTTGCGGCCGCCCACGGGAAGTACATAGTATTTACCGATATCGACCTTTCTGTGCCCATTTCAGAGGTTCAAACGATGCTTCAATTATTGAAGAGGCGGAATCTCGTGATTGCATCCCGGAGGCTCTCAAACTCTACGATTATTATCCATCAGCCGTGGCTACGGGAGTCCGCCGGACGGTTATTTACCGGACTCTCAAATAAGCTGTGTAAAACACACGTTGCCGATGTCACCTGTGGTTTCAAAGGATTTACGCATGAAACGGCAAATATATTGTTCCCACACCTTAGGATTAACCGCTGGGTTTTTGATACGGAGCTTATTTATTTGGCCAGGAAATTCAATATTCCGGTGTATGAGATGCCTGTCGGATGGTCAAATAAATCGGGAAGTAAAGTCCGGCTGCTCGATAGCTTTGGGTCATTTATCGATCTCATCCGAATCCGAATCAACGATATATGCGGAGTGTATAATAGACCAATAAATAAATATTCCAATAATCCAATAAACAAATAATCCAATGAGAGTACAAAAAACGAAAACGAACAAGTGTGTTGTGTGTCAGGGGACAAAATTTACCATATTGTTTACGCATCACGGGAATTTGAAAATGGGCAGATGCCAAGCGTGTGGATTAGTCCAGGTGGTCCCCATGCTCAGCGCTTCTCAAATTGCCGGTTTGTATCATGAGGATTTTGATCATTTTGCGCCGTATATCGCGCAGCTTACGGTGCACCATGCGTATTTTAAACAGAAGATAGAGGAGATTAAAGAGAAAATAGAAGGTAGAAGGTCGAAGACTGATAAAAACAGACATCTATCTTCTATTGTCCATCATCCATTTTCTCTTCTCGATATCGGCTGCCTGACCGGTGTTCTGTTGGAAGAGGCCAAAAAGGTGGGGTGGAAGCCGGAAGGAATTGATTTATCCCGCGACGCGGTCACGTACTGCCGGAAACACCACCTTACTGCATTTTACGGTACCGTCTATACGGTCAAAGAACTTCGGGAGAAGTCTTATAATGTTATTACGGCTTTTCAGATAGTTGAACATGAACGGGATCCGCTAACCATGATGAAGCGAATACATTCATTACTCAAAGATAACGGTATGGTAATTTTAGCGACTCCGAATTACGGCGGATTCTGGAGAAAGGTCATGGGGAAGCGTTGGTTTGGATTTGCTCACCCGGAGCATGTTGTCCTTCTGGATTTCAATTCTATGCGGACACTTTTGGAAAAAGCCGGATTTCATGACATCCAAATCCTAGCAGATACGCCTCGCCCGTTTCCTTTGTCTTTTGCCTTCACCCGGGGCGCTGATTATTTCCCATGGGCAGCATTTGTCCTAAAATCATTAGGCAAATTATTCGACCACTTTGATATTAAGAATCCAATAAACCCTTGGGATGACATGATTGCCTACGGAAGAAAGTAATCCGTGCCTGCCCCTCGAAGCCCGAAGGGCGTCGTGGGGGATGATATGATTGCATTTGCGAGAAAATAATGGAACTTTCTGGCTGTTCTGCCATGTTATCATGTAAAGCGCGAGGGTAGTGAAATTTTCTTGCTCCGCTGCTCGCAATAGTCCCGCTGTCGATTATTCTTTACATTGCTAAGCTCGAGAAGCGATCTGCGAAAATTTTACTCCCCCCGCGCTTCTCAAAAAATATCAGAGGGTGCCGCGCGAATTACATTAATCCTTAATGCGCTTGCGGTCGCAATGAAATTTAGATCCGGACTTCAGTTCGTTCCCTTCGACTTCGCTCAGGGCAAGCGCAAAAAGCTCGTTTACCTCGAGTTAGTCGAGGGGCAAATGAATCCGGACTAAATTTTATTGACTCCCTCGCGTGTTGGTTCAGTTATCTAAAGAATTTATTCCCGTTGCTTTTTCCCAAAGTTGGTAACGTGGGATAAGGGCTCCCGACAGCACAGAGCGCACCACGAATGCCATAATAACCGGAGTTAGTAGGTAAGTGATATATATGTGAGCAGAAGAAGTGAAAGATTAGTTTTGGGGTTTGGTGGTGCGCGAGTACTGACGGGAATATATCCCACGGCAGGACCCAACACCGCATATTTTGGAGATTGTAATTTGGTATCTCTTGACTATAGCGCATAAAACATATACAAACACATACGCCATGAGAAGGCCGTACTTATCCATCATTATCCCTGCCTACAACGCCAGCGATTCATTAACCCGTCTCTTGGCCTCCCTCACCAAATCAACATATAAACAGTTCGAAGTGATCGTCGGCGATGATGCCTCAAACGAACAATACTTCGTGGGGCGCGGGGTTAAGATCGTTCGGTTGACCCGCAATAAAGGACCTGCGGCGGCCAGGAATGCCGCAGCAAAACGGGCGCATGGTGAAGTCCTGGTGTTTCTCGACAGCGATGTGACGGTTTATCCTGACACTCTCGCAAAAATTGCAGGAAAATTTAAAGAAGACCACGATTTAACCGCCGTCACGGGCGTTTGGGATAAGCATCAAAAAGCCCGTGGTTTTTTCCCCCAGTTTAAGGCCCTCCGCGACTGGAGTTACTGGACCAATGAGCGCGATCGCGACGGGTATTATTACTTATTCAGCACCCGCATCGCTGCTATCCGGCGCGAAGTATTTTTGCGACTCGGCGGATTTAACGAGGCGTTTAGGCAGATGGAAGATGTCGAGCTTACCTACCGTATTGCTAAGCGCTATGCGATCATATTCGCTTCGGACGTCCGCGTACACCATGAATTTGAAGGGTTTTGGCCGATAGCCAAAAAATATTTCTGGCGCAGTTTTTATTGGACGAAGCTTTATCGTGAGCGGCGGAAATTTGATCCGGTTGCAACGACGGTTTGGGAAAGTATGGCAGCGGCGACAGGAGTCGGAGCGATCGCATCGTTTGTCTTGGGTATCGTTCTATTTTTCTTCGTCCCTTTGCCATTTGTGAAATCATCATTTTTGCTTTTTGCCCTGATTTTATTGGCAATTCACACATTCCTTCTCCAGAAATTTCTCCGGTTCGTCTACCGGGAGAAGGGGATAGTATTTATGGGGAAAGCGCTCGCCATGGGACTTCTCTTGTATTGCATCATTCTCTCGGGGTCGCTGTATTACAGCCTCAAAGTACGTGCCGCCGTGGTATGATGGAAAGACATGAATAGAGCATCGCGTTACCCGTTCTCTACAATAATTATTCCCGTCTTTTTGTTTTTAGCGGTGCTGATCGTCGGTGTCTCACTTGCGCTCTCGATTGGTCCGGCGTGGGATGAGCCGGATAACATATTTTCAGGCGGCCAGTATTGGAATTTTTTCCAATCAGGATTTAAACCTTCGATTCTCCTTGAGAAAGACGCGGGAGCGTCTATATTCGGCAACATTATTTATACACAAGAGCCTGATCTCGCACGCTATCCGCCGATACCGAATTATGTTGGGACTGCGTTTGCCGTTATTGGGCATCAATTCGGTATGCAGATGACCGGACCAAATGTCATTGTCGCATTTCATATTGCGACGGTCGTTTTCTTTGCAATCCTCGTCGTCACCGTCTACGCATTCGGCGGACTTATGGGGTTACCGATCGCGGGTCGTTTGTTTGCTGCATGTGCCATTTTCCTTTATCCTACCATGTTCGGGCACGGGCTCTCCGATCTCAAAGATACCGCCCAGGTGGCGCTATTCACTCTCAGTCTGTATTTATTACTACGAAGCTTGGTGGCCGAAACGTTGGAAAAGCACGCCTCGGGAGTAATAAACAAGTTCACGATTACCGGCGCGATTGTATGGGGTTTGGCCATCGCGACCAAGTTTAATGCGGTCTACGTGCCGGTCATAGCCGGCGTTTGGATTGTATGTACGGGATTACCCGCACTATTTACGCACGACCGTAAGAACCCTAAGCTGTTTGGTCAGGCTGTGGGAACCATCTTTATCTATGCGGTCATTGGTCTCACTGTCGCTTTTATCGTATGGCCGTACCTCTGGTTTGATCCCGTGCACCGCATTGTCGAAGTAGTGCGGTATTTTACGACGGTCGGGCAGGGATATCAAATTTTTTGGAACGGCACGCTCTATCAGGTGGGAGTGGGGAAATCATTGTGGTGGTATCCATGGGCTAATTTACTACTGGCCACCCCGATTGTTGTCCTTTTTGCGATAGGCTTAGGGTTCCTCCGGAGCGTGGCGGGGATTTTTCTGAAACATAAGGAGAACCGGATTCCGTTCCTTCTTATTTTATGGATACTCATTCCACTCTCCCGTGCCATCATGCCGAGCGCTGCTTTTTATGACGGAATACGGCATTTTATGGAAGTGTTGCCCCCCCTCATGCTTCTTGCGGCTTTCGGCGTCGGAACTCTTATATCCGGTCGGTGGCGGTGGGTATTGCCGCTTGCCGCAGTCATCATCATTGGATATCTTATTGTTATCGACGTCAACTATGCCCCGTATTCATCAGGATATTTTAATGCGTTTGCCGCCAACCCCAACGTTCTCTATGACCGCGATATCGAGGCGCTGTCTGTTCATGAAGCGATGCAATATCTCGATACCAATTACACCGGAGCACGCGTTTGGGTTCCGATAGGAGGACACTTGTCCTGGTATTATCTTAAAGCCGGTGATGAGTATGTCTACAACTCAGGTGACGCTGATAGCATTGTACTCGTGAATAAATCATCCCACTTTTCGGAAAAAGAATTCGTAGCAACCCTCGGAGGGGCCTATGTGCCGGTCTATACGGTGACACGTCAGGGAGCGGTATTTGCCTGGGTATTCCGGAAGAAAGAATAGACTGTCGGTTACTTGGTCACTTGGTTACTTGGTTACTTGGTTACT
>CAYLQG010000047.1:0-11213 GCA_964385705.1 uncultured Gammaproteobacteria bacterium | reverse complement strand
AGCTAATCGAACTGCTGCAAAGGTTTCATACACGATGGGAAGCTCCTTACCCACACCGGTTACACCAGTATCACCAGTTAATTGTGTAATATTTTCAAGCATAATAAACTCCTTTATTGCGCCGGGAAATAAATATATCCGCCATATCTTAGCACTTGCTTTACCTACTATTCGTAGCGCGGCTCGTGCTGCAATTATTGGCGGATTGATCGGCAACTAAACTCACAAATATGAATTTGTTCGTTAATTTGCCATCAAAAATAGGGCGCTAAACAAGCCCTATTAGCTTTCTTATACATGACAAGAGGGTAATTCGTCAAGAGGTACGGAGATTATCTAAGATAGAATCTATAGGCAAATTTAATAATGTCTTTGTTGCAATTGAGGGTGTTTAACAGCGTCTGAATTTCTTTTTCCGATTTTCCGTCTTTTTTCATCCCTTTGACAATATTGATCACCGTTTCCACCGGTTCATATGGGAACATGATCCAGGCGGAAGTGGTTTTGGCAAAATAATTCGGCTTATAGACAGAGTGGGGTTTATAAAACATCGTCAGCGTATATATTTTTTTTGGTGAAAACATTTTGAGATACTCAATTGCCCGCTCCAGTGTTGTACCGGTGTCTGACACGTCGTCAACCAAAAGTACGCGTTTGCCGTTTAGCGGCGTTGCGAGGGGTTTCGTTATGGTTACTTCTCCTTTTTCCAGGAGATTAGAATAGCTTTGGATGGTGAAGGTGGAAATCGGGACGCGTAAGAGATCCGTCAGGAGATGTCCAAGCGTTAATCCTCCGCGGGAGATGGCGACTACTTCGTCAACACGCGCTTTATCGGTGAGAAGTTTCTCTGCAAGTTTGCGTGCAAGAGAGTGATATTCTTCCCAGGAAACCGGTAGATAGTCTATTGCCATAGGCTATTATTAAACCCATTATTGACCATTGTCAACCCATTCGATTCCTCCGACTCCACTCGGGACACGATCACTCAGGGTTAATACCGAGCATTGTCGGGGGATCAATGGCGCCTTATAATAGACATATCCTCTGACAACGGAAAAATCTAGCGGGGGATAAATACTTTCGTAATCTAAATATTTATGGAATTAAAATATAGCAGTGTTGCAATCTCAGGCCCTCCCGGCGCGGGCCGGTCGACACTTCTCCGCAATTTGAAACCGGTTGTAGAATCCTGGGGGTGGAAAACGTTTTCAGGAGGCGAGTGGGCGAGAAAGTTCGCAATCGAAAACGGGAAACACAGACCCGATGATCCGAAGCATCATCTTGCAACCGACTACGGAGACGATATCGATCACCAGATAGATGCGGCGATGCGGAAGAAGCTCTCCGATCCGAAAGCGCATTTCTGTGTAGAATCCTGGATTGCCGGATGGAATATGCGAGGGTTGCCGCATGTCCTTAAAATTCTTTTACAATGTGATGATTCTCTGCGTATTGACCGTTTGGTGAACCGTGATAATTTTTCTGTTGAGGACGCCAAACGCCACATCCATGACCGGCAGGACGCAAATTTTGCGAAATGGCAACGGATGTATGGTGTTACGGATTTTTGGGATCCGAAATATTATGATCTGACGATTGATACGTATTCTAATGGTCCGAAAGAAACACTTGACCTTGTTCTGCATGCGCTCGGCGCAACTTCATAACATATTACAAATGCTTAGAAAACCTCGTGTATACAACGAGGAGGAGCGCCGCCAGAGTGGCAACCATCGCGGAAAAATAAAAAGGCGCTGCCGGTGAAATTTTATCCCAAAGGAATCCGGCGATAAAACTAGCGGGCAGTGTGGTAATTCCTACAAGCGCATTATACAAACCATATGCCCGGCCCCGGTGACTGCTTGCAACCTGGTCGGCAATATACGCTTTTGCCACACCCTCAGTTGTGGCGTAATAAATTCCGTAAAACGCAAATAAAATCCAGGCCTCATAACTTAATTTCGCTGCGGCAAATCCGAGATATGAGAGAGCGTAGAATATCCATCCGATAAGAATGACCTTCTCCCGACCGATTTTATCGGATAAACTACCAAGCGGGATGGAAGCACTCGCGTACACAAAATTAAAGAGAGCGTAAACGAGCGGAATCCCAAGCAGGCTCACGCCGAGGTTTTGTGAGCGGAGGATGAGAAACGTATCAGAAGAATTGCCGATAGAAAAAAAGATCACGATTGCCAAAAATATATAGAACTTTTTTGGAAGAGGACTGCTGGCATCAGAAACTTCGTTTTTTCTGATTGGAATTTCTTTGACGTAAAATGACAAAATGGTCAGCGTCAAAACGAGCGGTAGGGCAGTAATGAAGAAAATATAATGATATTTTAATGTATTATTTTTTAATAGATATAATAAAACGAAAAGGAGAAGTGGCCCCGCGACGGACCCCATTGTATCCAGGGCACGCACAATGCCGAACCCGCGGCCGCGTGCGGCTTGTTGAGTTGAATCAGCAATAAGCGCATCTTTCGGTGAATCCTTAACACCTTTTCCAACTCCATCAAGGAAGCGGAGTCCCAATACGCCGTATCCCGAAGTGATAATTGCCAAGAAGGGTCTTGCAACCAACGAGAAAAAATATCCCAAGAATACGATCGGTTTATTTTTCCGGAATTTATCCGAAAGATAGCCGGCGACAATTCTGAATACACTTGCACTGCTTGTGACGAGTCCTTCAGATAGTCCGATAAATGATTTGTCAAAATGCAGGACATTCGCGAGATATAAAGGGAGAACAGGGACAAAAATATCCTGACTGATGCCTCCGAAGAAACTGAGAAGTCCGATGAAAAAAACATTTGAAGAAGCTCCTTTGGAATTTTTGTCCGGTTTTTTCATATATATTAGTTATTATATTATAATGAACCGTATGATTCCGACTGAAGATCAGGCTAAAGTTTTGTGGAATACATATGGACTACCGGAAAAAAAACGGTTGCATGTAACACTCGTTACCCGTGTTGCACTATTTTTCGCCAGAAAATCTCAGGAAGTCGGTTTTGTCGCGGATATAAATATTCCACTACTTCGGGCTGGTGGTTTGCTTCATGATATTGATAAGGCTGTTCCGCGACTACCCGGTGAACAGCATCCTGATACGGCGGTTCGGGTTTTACATGAAGAGGGAATGGATGAGGTAGCGGAGGTTGTCCGCCGTCATCCGCTTCATGCAATTATAGATCCCGCACTTGTTCCCAAAACATCCGAAGAAAAATTCCTTTATTTGGCCGACAAAATGGTGAAATTTGAGATTCTGACCGTTGATCAGCGTTTTCAACTCTGGCGGGATGAGCACTTGCCTCCTGAGGCGGTGAAAATGCTTGATGCCTGCTATCCGAAAGTGAAAGAACTGGAGCGTCAAATACTTAGCAGTATAGGAGTTTTACCCCAAGAAGTTGCATCGCTTGCCTGAACGACGTACACTCTGTACAATGAAGGCGATTTTGATTCTTATAAAAGGAGGATCCATGAAACGTATAGGTGTATTATTATCCGCATTGTGTATTGCCCTCGCGCTAGGTTCTGTAGCTCCGGCATTTGCTGCGACGAAAGTTCAGCCGACTGTTATGGTGGAGAATAATAATTCGACATCAACTACGGCAGGAGTGTCCCAAACGGGAGACCAGCAGCAACCGGTAGAGTATGCGCTACCGTATCCCGGCATGCTGCCGGATAATCCGCTCTATTTTCTTAAGCAGGTTCGCGACTGGATCATGGAAAAGATTATCGCCGACCCGGTCCGGAAGATAGAGTTTTATGTTTTAGAGAGTGACAAGGATATAAACGCGAGTGTATTTTTGAATGCGAAGAATGAGAAAGCTCTCGGTGTAAAATCGATGATGCTCGCTTCAAAAAATATGAAGATGGCTGTGCAATTAGCGACGATGTATAGCTCTCAGGGGCAAACGATTCCGGGATATGTTATAGACCAGCTCGGAAAGTCGTTGAGTAAACATGAAGAAGTGCTAACCGATCTTATCGGTAAAGTCGGCGCCGGAGATAAGGCCAGTTATACAAGTGCACTTTCCGACGTAAAAGCACTTGAAGCACAAGTGGCAAAATTACTACAGTAATTTGTTCAATGTAACAAATTCGTTTATTTCGTTTCTTTGATGCGAAAAGAACGTACTGAGTAACTTTTGTTGAGGGATACTGAATCCGAGGTAATTCCGTTACTAAAAGAGTGGTGAGCCTAAGTAATTACCGAACTTTTTCCTCAAGAGTTTTCAGTTGAGGCTACGAAATTTTCTTGCCCCCGTTTGATATAGAAATTGCTAGTTGACGCTGTCTATTTAGTGTCTTAGTATTTGATTTAGCACCATAGGTAGCGTTTATAATTTCACGAGTGAAATGAAGTGTCCATACTGTAATTACGATAATACTGACGTTTTAGAGACGCGGGATAGTGAAGACCTAGCGGTGACACGCAGGCGACGCAATTGTTCAAAATGCGAGAAGCGGTTTACGACGTACGAACGGGTAGAAACGGTACCACTGACGGTAGTTAAAAAAGATGAGCGGCGGGAAACCTTCGACAGGGAAAAATTGAAGCGTGGTATTTGGCGGGCAAGCGGAAAAACGACGATAAAAACCGAAGACATAGACCGTATTGTTGATGAGGTCGAACGGGAACTTATTGGAGGAGACACGACTGAGGTTCCGAGTAAAAAGATCGGGGAACTGGTGGCAAAGAGATTAAAGAAACTGGACAAGATTGCGTATATTCGATTTGCGAGCGTATTCCGACAATTTGTGGATATTGAAGACTTTGAGCGGGAAGTGAAAAAACTTTTATAAAAAAGTTTTCCATTCCGGATCCGCCGGTTTGGCAGATTGAGGGATTGCATTAATAGAACATTTGATTTATATAAAGGAAACTCTATGGAATTAACCGGCATCCGTAACACAGTATTTTTAGACCGCTACGCATTAAAAGATGAGAAGGGCACCGCTATTGAAAAAACCCCGGAAGAGATGTGGCGACGGATCGCGCACGCGATTGCAGACGTAGAGCCGAAAGCCAAACGGACTTATTGGGAAGAAAAATTCTACGGCGCGATGCAGGATTTTGTCTTTGTCCCCGGCGGGAGAATTTTATCCGGTGCCGGCACAGGATATAAAGTCACATTTTATAATTGCTTTGTCATCCCTTCCCCCCATGATTCACGACAGGGAATATTAAAAACTCTGACACAAATGATAGAAATTATGTCCCGTGGCGGCGGGGTCGGTATCAACCTCTCGAGTCTTCGGCCGCGCGGCGCCCGGGTTACGAAGGTGAACGGATTTTCATCAGGTCCATGTAATTGGGCGGAACTTTTTTCGGTCGCAACAAAAGATATCATTCAGCAGGGAGGAAGCCGTAGGGGAGCGCTCATGCTTATGCTTTGGGACTGGCACCCTGATGTTGAGGAATTCATCACCGTCAAACAGGATTTAACCCGTATTAACGGAGCCAATCTTTCGGTGTGTGTGTCCGATGCATTTATGGAAGCGGTGAAAAATGATGCAGATTGGGATTTAATCTTCCCGGATAAAAATGATCCGGATTACGACACCAAATGGGACGGCTATATGCCCAACTGGCTTGCGCTCGGAAAAAAACCGATTGTCCATAAAACAATTAAGGCGCGCGCTCTTTGGGATCTTGTCGCGCAGGCGGCATGGCGAAGTGCCGAACCGGGTGTCGTCTTCATGGAACGGTATAACAAATGGTTTAATAATAATTACTTTGAATATGTGAACTGCGTGAATCCTTGCGGAGAAGAAGGGCTGCCGAGTTGGGGGGTTTGCAATCTTTGTTCCATCAATCTTGCAGCGCTTGTCAATGAAAAAGGTGAGATGGATTATGCGAGACTCAATGAAGTCGCGCGGATTGGCGTTCGGTTTCAGGACGACGTCATTGATGCCGATTTTTATGTATTTGATGAAATCCGCAAAGTTCAGCAAAAAGGTGAACGCCGCATCGGCCTTGGGACGATGGGGTTGGGTGACGCATTAATCAAAATGAAACTCCGGTACGGATCGCCCGAAAGTTTACCGGTTATCGACAAAATTTATAAAACGATACGAGATGCCGCTTACGATGCATCTGTCGATATCGCAGCGGAAAAAGGACCGTTTCCGAAAATTAATATTAAGAAACATCTCGAGGGATATTTCATTAAACAATTGCCGGATGAAGTACGGAAAAAATTAAAGAAAAACGGAATCAGAAATAGCATGCTCCTGCAGCAGGCTCCCACCGGGTCGACATCACTCTTGTCCGGCGTTTCAAGCGGCATAGAACCGGTGTATGAATTTGAATTTATTCGGCGTGACCGGTTAGGAGAACACACGCTCCGGCATCCGCTTTATGAAGCGTGGTTTGAGGAGTTCAGTAAAGTGCATGGACGCCAACCAACCCGCGAAGAAAGACCAGAACAGTTCGTTTCAGCAAATGACCTGACGCCCGAAGATCATGTGTACGTGCAGGCAACTATTCAAAAATATGTTGATGCATCGATCAGTAAAACAGTAAATGCGCCGAATACTCACACCGTTGAAGATGTGAAGAGGCTTTATACGCTTGCGTATGAACAAGGATGCAAGGGAATCGCATATATGCGTGAAGGGAGCCGTCAGGGAGTTTTAACTCGGAAGGAAGAGCCGAAAAAAGAAGAAGCACCCAAACCGGTTGTCGCTCAAATGCCCGAGGTTAAGCCACGCCCCATGGTTGTCCATGGATCCACATATCAGGTTGAGACACCAGTAGGACAAGCATACGTCACCATTAATACAAATGGCGGCAATCAGCCGCTTGAGATGTTCATAAACGTCGGGAAAGCGGGGAGCGATGTTACGGCAATGGCGGAGGCAGTCGGCCGTCTCACTTCGCTTATATTCCGTATTTCGTCTCCGGTTCCTGCTATTGAACGGGCCAGAAAAATTGCGGCAGAACTCGTAGGAATCGGGGGAGCCAGATCTATGGGGTTCGGAGAAAATAGGGTGCGGAGTCTTCCGGATGCTGTCGCGAAAGTTATTGACCGGCATTTTGGATTTTTCGCAAAACATCGTTTGGAAAATGCAGTGCCTGCGGGTGCAACGGTTCACGCAGACAGCAAACCGGATGGATCAAATAGTCATAGTTCCGCTACATTAACTACAAGCGAAATGACAAACAGCAATGGTCATGCGCATATCGCGCCACCGGCGGTTGAGAAAGCGGAAGAGCCAGTTGGGGCGGCGCCCGCGCAGATGCTTTTAACGGAACGACGGGTTGTCACCGTGGATTTGTGTCCGGGTTGCGGCGAGGCGAGTTTGGTTTTTGAAGAAGGATGCAAGAAGTGTTACAGCTGCGGATACTCGGAATGCTAAACAGGATTTCAAGCTCTCAGTAAGCATCTATATGAACGCGTGGGCCCGTAGGCTTCTTCTGGTTTTTTCCGCAGTTTTCCTCACGATCGTGATTCTTGAGGGATTATTAAGACTTTTTCATTACACGTATTATCCATTACATATATTAATGTTAGGTATATCAGACGGCGATCAATCTGGTGTAACTGATGCCGTGCATTCAAGTGATTGGCGTTACTATCATACGTTTTTAGATAAATCGAATATGTATGATCCCTGGCTCATCTGGAAGCCAAACCCTCAATTTGAAATCCGTGATGTCTCAGGGTCGGCGAGGAAATTTTTTAACTCCATAGGATATACAGGTCCGGAAATAAACTCCGACAAAGAAAATCATCATATTCGTATTATTACATTAGGAGATTCCAACACTCTGGGTCCTGAACAATTTGATGCTCAAACCGGCGAAGAAGTGAGTTGGCCGGGGTATTTGCGTTCGCTAGTGGGTAAAGACGTAGACGTGTTAAATGGGGGAGTATGGGGATATTCTTCATTTCAGGTTTTCCGTCGATTTAAAAACGTTATTCCACTTAAACCGGATTTAGTTATCATCAGTCCAAGTATGAATGACAATCACCTTGTTTTAACACCTGACTCATCATACAGCCTGATTAATGTCGAGGATGATTACACTTTATTGCATGTGAAACTCGTCCAATTGCTTCAGGCAGGATACGATGCGATTGTCGCTGTCGTGAATAAGAATGCTACCGCCAGTGTGCCTCGGGAACCTTATACAACTTATCAACAGCAATTGAATGATACAATTATGGTTGCAAAGAAAAATCATATTCATTTGTTTTTTGTCACAAGGCCTTATTGTTTTTTTACATTGCAGTCATACATTCACCAGCTCGCAACCCGGTTAATGGAATATAATGAATTTATGAGACAAAAGGCGCAAGAGGAGAATATTCCGGTTCTTGATTTCGAAAAAATTTATTCGGGTAAATGTGATTTATTCAGCGACCCGGCACATTTTAACGAAGAGGGATATAAAGATGCAGCAAATCTTGTATTTAAGAAATTGCAGAAGTTACAATTGATACATAATTAATATATGCCTATTTATACTCGTACCGGGGACGCCGGAACCACTGCACTTTTTGGCGGCAAGCGGGTGTTAAAATCCGAGGCGCTTGTAGATGTTTACGGATCCGTCGATGAATTAAACAGTTGGGTCGGACTTATCGCCTCACAGCTCAAAGAAACTCATCTGAAAAAACTCTTTTCGGAAATCCAATCAGACTTGTTTTCCATCGGCGGGTGTCTCGCGGGATGGAAGACGGAGCTTGCCATGCTAGAGACGCGGGTAACCCAGATGGAAGTTGAGATCGACGCAATGGAAAAAGAGTTGCCTCCACTCACTAATTTTATTCTTCCGGGGGGATCGCTTCTTGCGAGTCAGGTACATGTGGTCAGGAGTGTTTGCCGTCGCGTTGAGAGACAGGTGGTGGCCCTAACAGGCAAACAAACGGTTGATCCCCGCATCATCAAATATTTGAACCGATTATCCGACTTGTGTTTTATGCTTGCACGGTTTATAAATAAGAACGAACGCGCTGAGGAAGTTGTGTGGTCTGGTATTCCAAGGCAGAAGAAATAAAGTAAGGAATCGAGGAACGCTGTGAAAATCAGCGGCTGTGCCGCAACGGTGATCCGTCAACTGACGGAGAGCCCGGAACTCCTCCTTATTATTATCCCGAGCAGGAGTTTTATGGTTAATAAAAAGTTATTCGGCATCATACTCTTCATTTGTTGTGCGCTTTTCCTTATTTGGAGAATTACGTTATCCATGACTCAGCGTAAGGCGATTATCTCAGGGGAAACCGCGCAATTGATAAACACCAACCCGGTTCATGTCGTATTGACGATCGATACCGAAGACCACATTGCAACATACGACGGTATTCCTGCTTCTAATGCATTCGATGCACTCGCCACAGTTACCCGGACACATGCAATTTCCCTTATAACGAAAAAATACGATTTCGGAATATTTGTTGAACGAATAGGAAATCTTACAAATTCAAAAAATAACGTGTGGATTTATTATGTGAACGGCGCTTCGGGTGACGTTGCTGCAGATAAAAAAAGTGTTAAAAACGGTGACGTTGTCGGGTGGAAATATACAAAACCGTTGTATTAATAAATTATGGAAACATTATTCTTTGTTATCCTTGGCGTGTTATCAAGAGTATTACCGCATCCCGCGAATATGACCGCGGTTGGCACAGTTGCGCTGTTTTCCGGCGCAAAGTTTGACGCGAAGAAGGCCGTTATCATCACCATGCTTACAATGTTCATAAGCGATGCCGTCATCGGGTTCCATTCACTCATGTTTGCAACGTACGGAAGTTTAGTTCTTGCTGTTTTCGTCGGAACTTGGATTCGTAAACACACCAATATTCGTCGAATAATTGCAGGAACCTTATTATCTTCTTTAATATTTTTTGTTATTACAAATTTTGCTGTGTGGGCTGCGACCCCATTATATGCAAAAAATTTAAACGGTTTCATCACATGTTTTATTATGGCACTGCCGTTTTTCAGAAACTCCCTTACTGGCGATACCTTGTATTCGATATCTTTTTTCACTTTCGATGCATTATGCGTCTATTACAAATTCCGACTATTCAACCGACAGAATAAATTATATTCGTAAATTAATATGCCGAAGATTCAGGAAGTTAATACCGGTGCTGCGCAAAAGCCAGACCATGCTTTGGGCACTGTGGCAAACGGTGCATGGGCAGTAGTTGCCGATATGTATACGCAATCTTTCAATCGTGGTTTTAATCAACCATTCGGAAAAAACTCGCTATTCGGAGATATTGATGACGATCAAAATATGACTGGTAAAAAAGCCCAATGTTTCGGTGCGTGCAGTGAATACAGTAAAAAAAGCGAACTGGATGGATTATTAAACGTATCGGAAAAAACCGGAGGAGATGTTAAGGCTGTTGCTCTTGAAGCCGCTGAAAATGCATTGTCTTATGAATTTGAATATCTTTTGAAAAAAACATTGTTCAAAGTTAATTACCAGAAAGAAAACAACAGGGGATTTGTCAATAAAGGGAGAGACTTGGTGGATCTGGTTCCTGAAGACCGGAGGGATAGGTACGAAGAACTTAAAGATGGTCTTGTCGAAGCAAGAACAGGATTTGTTATCAGCGAAGAAGATGTTAAGGAAGGTAGGCATTATATTGATGTGTTTCAAAATAGAGAAGGACAGGTTGAAGAATTTGTTATCCAATTTGACGGGAGCCTTGAGGAACTGCATAGACTGAATGAGAATCTTGTGCGATTAACTGGAGAAGAAGAATTGGTCGACGACGCAGATTTTTCAAAACCTATATTTGCCGACCGGGAGATTTCCCTTGATGAGGTAGTTCATGCGATAGAAAACAGTTATGAAAGTGAAGAAAGCCGTCAAAATGCACGTGATTATCTTGACCGCCTGCATCGCGATACATCTGACCTTTCGCACTTGGATGAGTATCAGGCACGCGCGCTCGAATTGGCAAGTCAGATAGAACAGGAATTATTATCAAAAAGTAACCTGCGGGAGGGATTGGCTTCACTTGTGTGGGCTCTTGAGGGTGTGGCAAACGGTGAAGAATTTACTATTTCGGAGCGCGTTGAGCATCCTTTGTATTCTGATAGTTCCTATCTGGAATACGTTATCAACAAACGAAACGAAGAGGCGGCGGGTAACGTTCCAGATAACCATCTTATCTCATTGGGACAGGATGTTGCTGATAAAAATCAAATAAAACAAAAAGACAATGAGACAGAAT
>CAYLQG010000046.1:4427-11215 GCA_964385705.1 uncultured Gammaproteobacteria bacterium | reverse complement strand
ATTGCAGGTTGTATAATAGCTGTCAAGGAAACGGACCCGGCAAATCGGTAAATTATTGCGCTTTGACGGGATTTTATCTACAATTGCGACCTATGACTTCGGGGATTGAGAATATTACGGCCTTCGCACGTGAACATGTTGATGATTTTCGGGCATCGCCGGGCATGTATGTTCATCAGGGTGTCATCGCAAATCTTATCGGATGTGATTTAGAACAGGCGGTAGGCCGGGCATCTCTTCGTAATTTTGTCGCAATATTACGGAAAAATTTACTTCCCCAAGAATACCTCCTGACAATGCAGGGATGTGACGGTCTTGTCTATGCCAGGGACGTGAATCTTGGGGATGTGATTGAACCCGCGGGTTTCCGCAGCGATCCGTTTTGGTTTACAAAAAAAGGCGGTTTTGAACCGCTCCTTCGGCAGGCGATGAAAGGCGTCAGATCAGTTCAAATGAGGGATCATAACACGGCAATCCCGCTTATATCCAATAGAGAGTATGAGTATTTTCTCTATCTCGCATTCGCGGTAGATCCGAATAACCATACTAAACCGGTTTCCGTGAAGGAATTTACTACTGCTTTGGGAATATCAGAGACATCATCTTTCATTAGATTGAATCTTTTGCAGTCAACCCTGAACCGAATCCCCAATATGCCGTTGCAGTTGGTTAATTTGTATACTCATGGGTATCGTCTGGAGCCAAAAAATCCGTAATCCATTCGTGCGTTAGGCGTGGCGGCCGCTTAGAGTATCACGTCATCGGTTTTAAAGACATCCTGTTTGGTCGTGCCGTTATCAATGGACCGTCGCCATAACGTTTCTGCCTGACGAAGCATTGTTTCCGGGGTTGCAGGAGCTGGTTTAAAATCCGGATCATAGCAGTATTGTATGTGCTCTCCTAATCCGGGTACTTCGTTGACATTTCTCCAGGATTTTGGATCTATCGAGTTTACGACATTATCAACATCCTGTGGATCGATTCGTTCACCTATAATCGCACAGGTCCATTGTCCGTCTGTGTTTCTTTTGCCGATCAGACTATAATGTGCGTCAATCTTTATCGGATCATCTGTTAATGATTCGCACGCCAATAAGATGTATATGGGTGAATTTTGCCGGGGCGCTTCGTTTCTTTTTTTAGAACGCTTTTCACTAATAACCTCAGTCATATACAACTCAGTTAAGGGCGGTTCGCACTTTTTAGGATCAATTCCCGTTAATTGTTCAAATATATGTTCGACGCTTCTCATAGCTTCATTTAATACTATTCGTTTTTATGTTTCTGTTCGTTATCTAACTATAAAAAAACCCTCCTGGTCTTTCGGAGGGTTGTGTTTCTCTCATGAATGCTTTAATTTCAGCACACAACCTTCCCTTTCGTGTGAAGGGTAATAAGTCGGACTGCGATAAATTGGTTTCCGTATCTCATAGGATTAAAAAGATTGTAACAAGAGCCCATAAATATTGTCAACGGGCAATTAAATGATGATTTTAAGCTGACGGAGGATAGGGAGCCCTGACACCAACCTTACTTGCTCGCGAGGTTTACATCCACGCCTCGCAAGAGCGGTGGTGCGGGGTTTATAGAATTATTTTTAACGACCGTAATATCGGTAGGAGCACTTCAAACGGGAGGCCAATAACATTGGTATAGCTTCCGTCGATTTTGGTAATCAAATCCCAGGGAGCCTCGTTGAATGCGTAGGCTGCCGCGTAGCGGCTTAAATCGTACCTGGTGACGTAGCTCTCAAGCTCGACAGGACTGAGCTTCTTCATGGTCACTTTTGTCGTTACAGTCTTATCCCATACTTTTTTCACTTTATTTTCCTCATAGAGAGCGATATGGACTGCGGTCACGAATGTGTGGGTTTTTCCGATCAGGTTTTTAAGCATTTCCCGTGTATGTTCGCGGTCAATTGGTTTGCCGTACACTTTGCCGCCGACGATAGCCATAGAATCAGCTGCAATAATGAGCGATTCATGATCCTCGGTTAAACTGTAGACACGCGGGTGGTCGGTGACTTCAGCAGCCTTGGCAACCGCACGTTTTTTAATCATGACTTCCGGTTTTTTATCTGTTATCGTTTCCTCATCAACCCGGGCGACGACGACACGAAAGCGAATGCCGAGCTTTTCAAGAAGCATTTTACGGCCAATTGACTGGGAAGCGAGAATGACGTCAGGTTTGGGCGGTTCTTCGGGCGGGGCATTTTTGGAGGCGAAGGATAATTTCATTATTCCGTATTTTACCATACGTTTAACGAAATTGCTACAGGGTGGAGAATGTTGTAAATTGATATAGTTTATGATATTAAGTACTCATGGCAACCGAACGAGTGACCATATCATCTGATGTTTTAGATACCGGGAAAGTCATAAACCGGATTACGTTGGGCGGACGCGTGTTTCGGCTGGATGACGAACAGTTTCGACCCGAGGATTATAGTATTTTAACGTTAGATCATTTGGACCTACCACTCGGCGTCTATGTGAGCGCCCAGCACACATCATTATTTCTTGACGAGATCACGGTTCAGCGATCTGACGGAGAAGTGTTTTGCCGGATTCCGTATTTGTTTCATGAAGCAAAAGCATTTTTTACGGCGACATTCGTGGGGGATCGTATTACCGGCGTCTATGACACCTCCCAGGAAGGAAAGTGGGATCAGGATGGTCATCCGTTGTGGGTAGCATTACCCGAACATCGACTGGCGGTTCCCATTAAAGATATCGGTTCTTTCCTGGGTGACGGCGTGAGATCGACGATGCTTTTCCCCGATACCATCATTCGTTTGCCCAATAATAGGATGCTCACGTCATCTGCATATCAACACCCCAGAGTCGCATTATTTACGAGGTCTATCGGTCCGGATAATCCTGATGATGCATGAGATGCATGACTCCCGTGGAGGGAATAACCTTTGTCGGGACGGAGAGACTTGAACTCTCGACCTCACGGTCCCGAACCGTGCGTTCTACCAACTGAACTACGTCCCGCGTATTGGTATTCTATCACAAAAACCGGTAGAATTATCGTGCCGCCCCTATAGCTCCCTCCTTCGCCCGTACGAATGTTGGAGCTTCGGAGGGCGCGGCAACGGATAGAAACGTTGTCCCCGTAGCTCAACGGATAGAGCAGAGGTTTCCTAAACCTCCGATATAGGTTCAATTCCTATCGGGGATACAAAGGCTTTGTTTTGAGTCTTGTGCGTGTGTCGAGGGACGAAGTCCTGAGCATAGCGATCTTCAATTTCCCGTGAATACACGGGATTTCGTGGCAGTAGCCGCTCGAAGACTTGCGGACTGACCACGAAACCTTCTCGGGGTACTGATGTTTTGTTTGAGTCCCCGGAACTGCAAGCTTCAATTTCCCGTGAATACACGGGATTTCGTGGCAGTAGCCGCTCGAAGTCTTGCGGACGACCACGAAACCTTCTAGGGGTACAAGAGTGTGTATTTTGATTTCTGAGCCTTCTCAGGCTATAATTGTCGCTTAATGAACGTAGAGACGCTCCATAGACTGAATAATAAGGCTATAGCAGACGGACTCCTTTTGCCTGACGGTGAAACGAGCCGGCCTTATCCCGTGTCCGCTGAGCTTGGTAAAGAATTATCCGAGGGAGAAAAATTATTGTACGATTTTATCACAGCCGAAACATATAAAGGTGAGGGTCCGGTGAGCACCGAACGTATATATAAAGAAATGATGGGAATTGAACCACAAGACGAGGTTGACTCGTGTGTTATCTGGACGGCGATTTCAAGAATAAGAGATAAGCTGGGTGACGAATCAATTATCAGTCGTCGGGATTTCGGATACTTATCAAAAAGCGCATTAATTGATCTTCAGGTGGAAACGAATTTGAACGCGTCAGAGTCTTTACCCCAGGTTGACCGTAGAGAGGCTTAAGGAGGGCTGAGGAAGCAGGATTGAGATTCTTCATGAGAACGCGTTCCGCGCCCCTTCCTCCACGGGGCCACGAAACTATCTTCAAAAGGCGCGGAATAGATCGTAATCCCTGGGTTGTACCTACAATTTGCACCTCTCACGGAAAAATGAGATAATTATATACACTTTTATATATTTATAGGGTATTACGTTATGGTGCAAACGTTGCTTCCAGAACAGGGTGACAGAACTCCGGATGTAAATTTCCGTTCTAGCCCCGCTGCCAGATGGGCGGACGATGTGATGATGCTTACCCAGGCACCGGAAAATGCAAATTTCTCTATTCTCGCTGGAAAACTGACAGAATTTGAACACATGATGCAACAGGGGCAGCATTATGACGGAAATCTCGAAATTGCCATGCATCACCTCGTGGGAGCCTTCGTATATCCGACCGGATGTTTAGATATATCGGGTTTTGAATCGGCAATGTCAGAGCGTAGGGTGGCAGATTTTGTTATGAAAAGAATGGAGAAACAAAAGGAAGTGTTTGAAAAGTCCGGAGGGCAATTGCCTTTCTCAAAAGAAGAGTTAGCCTATTATAGGCAGAATCATCTGAAAGACCATATAGACCTGGATTGGCAGATTGCGCTATTTTCTAAAGCGGAGCAATTGATAAAAACACAAAAGGCTCATCTGTCACTGTTCATCGCAACGCGGTTAAATCCCGCGCTACACAATATCATCCTTACGGGATTTATCCCGTCAACGTCCGAGCAGGTCGATTTGCTTAGTCGAATACGCTATGACATACAAACCCTTGAAATCGAAGGGGAAAGAGGGCATGAGCGACTCATGTCTATTGATAAAACCTGGCTTCCTGAATATTTGCACTCAAAGCAGTCGGAATCGGGAGATACATTATCGGATATTAATGAGGACTTTGTCTTTAGACGCACCTTGCCATTATTTCGTAATAGCCTCGCCTTACTTCGCGAATTATTTCCCCACGAACTAGGAACGGGAAGAATATTGCTTCATCTCGGGAGTAATACGGGGATTTATGAGGAAGAGATTGCGAAGGAGGAGGGCTTGTCGATAGTACATGTGGATTATCAGGATTTTTCTGCTGAACGGTCAAAACACGGACTCGGGAATGATAACTATATCATCGGGGATCTCCGGAACCCTGATGATGTCGTAACACAGCTTACGGGTCCTATTGGCGACCTTGATTCTGTCTGCGCTTGTGTGCTTATTAATCCGACAAACGATATTGAAGTGATGGAAGGGGTTGTCGCCATTGCCGGCAAGCTCAATCGTCCGCTTATCATTAAATCCGATCATTCGGATTCCCAGAAACTTCTTGACCGGGTAGCACACCTCAATCAAAAAGATGATGTTACCTGGGTGTCGGGTATGGTATTACCGTAAATTGACGGTATATAAATTAGGGAGTGTGGAGGAGGTGGGATTGAGGTTCGTCATGATGATGATCCGCGAGCCGTTACTCCACGGAGCCACAAAACTATCCTCGAAGGGGCCGGAATAGATCGTAATCCAGTTCGTCCGGTCATACTCCATGACATCGATTTTGCCGGGAAGCGTCAGAATAAGATGTGCGCTTGTCGGGAACCAGTGAATGCTTTCCGTGACACCGTTTGTGGGGAGGAGAGGAGTTGGCGTCGGTGACGGCATCGGTTTTTTACCTCGGATAAGCTGCATGGGTGTCGGTGTCGGAGTGGGGAGTTCTGCCATACTCAACACAAAATAATTCTTGTCTTCGCGGCTGTCATATACATAGATATTGCCGGGAGTAATATTCCGGACTTCCTCAGTGGGATCTGTACCAATAAGAGGTGGATTGATTACTTGTGGTATGGTTGCTGACGCTGTTGCCTCGTAGAGGATTTTTGTTTCATCGGGAGACAAAGAAATAATTTTTGCACTTGACGTGGCCATGTCGATAATCGGTTGTTTAAACGCCTGGAGTTTCTGCTGGTCTTTTGTCATGCGTTCACTATCCCAATCAAGGAGAAGGCTCTGAGCGGTCGGGCTAATATCCTGAAACGAGTCAGGCCTCGTTGCATCGTATAGGCGGAACGTGCCGTTGTAGTCTGCTAAAATCTGTGTTGCGTCGGGAGACCACATGAGCGTTGCAGCGCTTACATCAAATGAGGGATCAATCGTACCGAGCTGGATAGGGTCGCGGTTCCGTCCGAGCGGTCCTTCGGAGAGCTCGTAGACCCAAAGACCCGCTTTGCTTAATAGACTGTTATCGAGATATTTTGAGGGAATGACATAGGCAATCTTACCTCCGTCCGGTGAAAGGATGGGATTTTGAATGCCGAGGTTTGTGATCGGGGAAAGACTCGGATTGGTCGGGAAAAGAAACGCATCAGCGCGGGAAACCACTTCACCCTGGACTCTCAGATGTTTTTGCCATGAGATGTATCCTTCTTTTGAAATCGTTACCGTGTACCGGCCGGGGTTAACGCTGAATGAATTGTTGGTCGCGGTTTTGAGGACACCGTCCACAAACACCTGGGCGCCTATAGGGTCACTCGTTGCCGAAACGAGCCCCGTGGGCTTTACCGATGTTGTTTTATTGATGTCGAGTCGGTATCCACGGCCGTACGCTATGACGATGAAGGAGATTCCTAAAATAGCACATACAGTAACAAATGATATCAAAATTGGCCAAACCTTGGGTAATTTCATACAGTGGACTTCTGAATATTATACTCCCGCGTGTGGTAAAATGCGAATGGACTGAAAACTGGTAACTGGTAATCAGTAATCGGTAACTGGTAATGTAAAACCAGTACAATGCTTCTGATTACTGATTACTGATTACTGATTACTGATTACTGATTACTGATTACTGATTACTGATT
>CAYLQG010000046.1:0-4327 GCA_964385705.1 uncultured Gammaproteobacteria bacterium | reverse complement strand
ACAAATATGTTCAATCATTTTACAAAACGTATCGGAATAGATCTTGGGACGGCAAATAGTCTCGTCTGGTTGGCGGGTGAGGGAGTGGTGTTAAATGAGCCGACCGTCGTTGCTGTGACCGTCGATGACAATCGTGTTGTCGCGGTTGGCAATGAAGCCAAGGAAATGCTCGGGCGAACACCGGGTAATATTGTCGCCACCCGGCCGATGCGGGACGGCGTTATCGCTGACTACCGGATTACCGAGGCACTATTATCCTATTTTATCGACAGGGTTGCAGGTCGGAACAGATTTTTTAAACCCGAGGTTATGATTTGTGTTCCGTCCGGCGTCACACAGGTTGAACGGCGTGCGGTACTTGATGCGACGCTGTCGGCCGGTGCGCGGGTGGCATATCTTATCGAAGAACCGCTCGCTGCCGCAATCGGGGCAAAGATTCCGATTGCCCAGGCATCAGGTCATATGATCGTTGATATCGGCGGCGGATCGACCGAGGCTGCGGTGGTATCACTTGGAGGAGTTGTCGTCCATAAGAGCGCGCGGGTGGCCGGAAACAAACTGGATGAAGCGATCGCACTTTACATCAAACGGAAATATAACCTGATTATCGGGGAACGGATGGCGGAGACGATAAAAATCACCATTGGGGACGCGTTAGAACACGATAAAAATACGAAGACAGAAGATAGAAAATTGAAGGAAGAAAGGCAAAATCAATCTTCAACACTCCATCCTCCATCTTCGCGTTTGGATATTATGGAAGTCCGTGGACGCGATGCAGTGTCGGGATTGCCCCGTATGCTCGAATTGACGCGGGCAGAAGTTGCCGAAGCCATCGGGCCGACGCTTCACCTGATTATAGGAGCGGTGAAAGCGGTTCTTGAAGATACTCCGCCGGAACTGGCCGCTGACATTATTGATAAAGGCATTGTCATGGCGGGCGGTACGAGCCTCCTCACGAACCTTGACAAGCTTATGACGCAGCTGACCGGGGTGGTTTGCCATGTCGCCGAAGAGCCCCTTTTATGCGTCGTCCGGGGAACCGGAGTCGCAATTGAGAATATTGAACTATATAAACGTAGTATCAATAAAAAATAGCGAGTGCTAATAACTTATAATTATAAAATCTAGACAAAAAAGTGTCATCAAATATATATTGTCGAAGAAATAAACATATGACCTAGAGCGAGAGTTTTACTTTGCAGCGTTTTTCAGGTGAAATTAACGAAATAATTGAAAAAAATGATCGTAATACATTTTTTGTTCAGTTAATTTTTTGAAGTAATTATTTAACGTACTCTATAAGTACTTTATTCCAACTATGAGTCTACATGCGGTAAAAATGCTGGGAATAAATATTACAAATTCTTCGAGAGAAACAATCCTAAAGGAAATTCAAAAAGGTTTGGAAGTCGGGGGGAAGTGGGGCGATAATTTCCCAAAAACCGGTCGAAAAACTTTGGTAATTGTTACTCCGAATCCTGAGCAGGTCGTCTATGCGCGGGGTCACAGTCATTTTCGTGAGGTTCTCAATCGGGCCGATGTAGCAATCCCGGACGGGGTAGGACTTGTTTGGGCAAGTAAAATTTTGTCCCGATTGCCGATTACGGATTATCGATTATCGATTGTAAAAGCAATTCCCGGGGTGGATCTGATGGACGACTTGGTCCGGATTGCTGAGATACGGCACGTTCCAGTCGCACTTATCGGAGGAAGCGGCGATTTAGCGCTCAAGGCGTTTGAGTGCTTACGACAAAAACATCCGGGGCTAACCGGTCTTGCGATGGGGGCTCCTGAGTTTGTAGTGGGTTCCTCTGGACTTGCGTTTGCCCAAAATGACATGTCAGGCGAATTGAAGGGCCGTGAATTTCAGGTGAATGACAGTGATCTGAATTTCCCCTTGGTGTATGAAAATTTAGAAATATATATTCAACAATTAACCCGGAAATTGAAGGACGCCGGAGTGCAAATGGTCTTCGTCGGACTCGGTGCACCGAAACAGGAGTATTTAATTGAGAAGCTTCGTTCATCGTTCATCGTTCATGGTAAAGCAAATCAGAAAACTATGAACCATGAACAAAGAACGAATAACCTAGTAATTTTTATGAGCGTCGGCGGCTCGTTTGATGTGATCGCCGGCCGCATTCGTCGTGCGCCGGTTGTATTTAGATCGATAGGGTTTGAGTGGTTGTGGAGACTAATCATTGAGCCCTGGCGAATCCGGCGGCAATTAGCATTATTGAAATTCGCTTTTCTCGTTTTAAAAGAAAGATATAGATTTAAATAGATTGATATAGTAGTTAAGATCAATCTTCGGGTTACTCAATTTCCTGTTCCAAAACATATCCCACGCGGTTAAAGGTGACAAATTCGTCGTTGTGATCAAGTAGGATCATGGATGTTAGATCAGAAGGGAATCCCGCTTCCATATATGGTTTTACATTAACCAGTTTTAATAATTCGTACTCGTCGCGAATTTTATGCGGAAGTGTTTTACTGGGACCATACGTTATCCCCATCGGGTCATCGAATAAGGTATCGGTTACTTCGGCTTCGAAATCACGTGCATGGGTAACAGCCTCGGGAAACACCAGTGTAAATCCGACTGCACGGCCGGTACTATCGACGAGCGCGGTTGGGAATGGGTTTGTGTCATGGGTCCAAGCGGCTGCTATGGTGCGAGCTGTAATTTCGGCTTCCGCATAATAGTGGGTTGAGGCATCGGTTGTCGGTGATCTCAGAGATGCAAGATGTATATCATGTAAATGAGTATCTATGAGTGCGTGCAGGTTTAGTACTCGATGCGGTTTCAGTTCGTGGAGCTTATCGATAAGCGGGTTGACGAGATGCCTAGGGAGGCCCGTCGGTACATACAAGCGGGCAAGCATATGGCCACCGCTCTTGTCATCTTCAATACTGAGCGAGACGCCGTGTCGAAGTATATGTTGTGAACCCACTTCACGGATATGGACTGACTTGGACTCCAGTAATGGCTCCAGAAATTTTTCAACACCTATTACGGGCATATGGAGCATATTCTCCTCAACAGCACCCAGAAAGTCCTCTCTCTTCACCGTCATCTTAGGCTGGGCACTGGCGAAGTGCTTGTCAAGTTCGAAGCAGAGTCCTTCAATATTACCCGCGATTGATCCCATATACTATATTTTTGGCACGTTTTATTATTAGGGTGATTATAGTAATGACGCAGGGAAAGTCAAGACTTAGTTATTCACCGTTTGATACGATAGTATCTAGTCGTGAGGCTAGCCTATCACTTTTAAATATCAAAATATATCTTTCAATATCTATTTATGATTGCCCAATGATGAGCGCGCTATTGACGAGGTGGCCTAATTGCAGTATAACAAGCCCTAATTCTGCCTTTTGAAAGGAATTATTATGCCAGTCGCAACGGAAATGGAAGGTGTAGTCTATAGAGCCGGATTAGTTGCCCGTCAGATGAATTTGTTTGAAGGCATGGATGCTAGGCCGAAAAATCCGTCTGAATCAGCTTACATTGACAGAATTCTGCCAATGGATCTAAATCACGCTCAGCCTTTTGTAGAACTAATCCCTAAATTTGGTTTTAACCAACTCGTAGATGGCCGTAGTGAGCGGCCCATGTCTCCTGATTCTATTTACGCCGTTGCCGTCATGGTAAAGGACTGGTGGAATGATCACGGCACTCTCCCCGTCATTCTCGTCGGCCGGAAGGATATCATCAGCCGGTTAGGAAAACGTAAATATATAAAAGGCGGTGAAGATTTTGGGCAACCTCTTGGCTCCACGGAATATATCTCATTGGACGTTCGTGGAAAGGCCTCAAAGAATACCATTTCTTACAAATTGTCGAGGGACGAGTGGGGAAGAGGGATAGGCTCAGCTGATCAATATTGGCAAGCCGGAAAAAGCAGCGGGTTCTCGCTCGGGAAAATGTGGTTTATGGATTTACACAGAGTACCGGATGGCGAGCTGAGACCCACGGAGGACGCGGAGGCAGGGAGGCCCACATTCAGTATGGTACTCGTTGATTGTTCCTTTCCCGGAACCGGTATCGGCGGGGTCAATGTCTATGTGCCGCATCGCCGGAACTCGGGACTTGAAGAAGAGCTTTCCAAAGGCACGTTCCCTATGCATGAGAAGGGGTAACGAAGCGAGTATTGTTGTATATATAAGGGGTGGGGTATAATAGCGCCAGAGCCTGAAAAAGGCAGGCGCGTTTTTTATCCTATTATGAGGATAATGTTCCTCTACATGTTCCCGCTCTGGGGCAACGGGTCAGGCGCCTGGCTCCGTGCTCTCGCCGCCGAGATGGTGAAGGACGGCA
>CAYLQG010000045.1:3189-11755 GCA_964385705.1 uncultured Gammaproteobacteria bacterium | reverse complement strand
CTGATTGGTCGCGGTGCATACGATATGAAAGCAGCTGCAGCTGTCGAAATACTTCTTTTCAAAGAACTTGCAGAAAAGCTTAATTATCCATTAGGTCTACAACTTGTGACAGATGAAGAAGTAGGTGGTCACCATGGCACTCTTTTTCAAGTGAATAAAGGAGTAGATGCGCAGTCCGTATTAGTGGGAGAAACATCTTCGAATTTAACCATAGGGATTCGTTCAAAAGGTATTGTGTGGGCGCAAATAACATTTCACGGAAAAGTAGCCCATGGGGCATATCCTTGGAATGGAGAAAATGCGCTGTGGAAGGCGCATCAATTTTTGCAAAAGATACAAACAAAATTTGCGGTACCTAAGACAGAAGTGTGGAAAACAACCATGAATTTGGCCCGCATTGAAACGCCAAATAATACCTTTAATAAAGTGCCAGATGAAGCAACGGTGATGCTTGATATCCGATACGTGCCAGAGGATAAAGAGCGGGTAAAAAAAGACCTCGAGTCAAGTATAGAAAACGGAGATACGATTTCGTATAACACCATTGAGCCGTCACATGAGACTCCCAGTGATAATTCATTTGTAACCTTATTGGCTGACGCGGTAACACAGATAACAGGACAAAAAGCTCAAATCGTGGGTAAGCACGGTGGATCGGATTTACGACATTTTACCGATGCGGCAGGACTGGAATTTGGTCCGGTGGGAAGTGGTCCTCATACAGACGATGAATGGGTGAGTATTTCAGGACTTCAAACCTATGCTGATATCGTAAAGACATTCCTTTTATCTAAAAAGATTACCCTTTGATACTTATGAGAAGTATTGATACAATATTCAAATCATGAGTGAGCTTACATTCATCCAGCTCATTACGGATTACGGAGTCGGGGACCCCGCATTTGGGGAAGTCATTCAGAAGCTACAAATCCTCCGGCCGGGGGTTTATATAAATCCCACATCTGTTCCCTCGTTTAACACCATTGCGACGGGGTTTTGGACCGCACAGTACGCCCTCGTTAACCCATCGCCTGACATGATCATTTATACCAATACGGCGCCGCGCAAAGACAATAAAGAATCCCGTATAGAAAATGAAGGAGAAAGTCTTGTCTATGCACTTCTCAAAAACGGCATGAAAGTGGTAGGAGTCAACGCGGGCTATAGTTTTTCCTTTATAAAACAGGAAATGAAAGCATTGTGTAAAGTCAAAGTTGCAAACAAAGGGTCGCAGTTCCGTTCACGGGATTTTTTCCCGGAGGCGGTCGTCGGGATTGCACAGGATGACGGAAAGTATATTGGGGAAAAACTGAATATCAGTGACATTCCCGATGTCCCTGACGGTCGGATTGCATGGGTGGACGGATACGGCAATATCAAAACGACGGTTCGGCAAAGTGCGATGGGCAAATACAAATCTGGCCAACCGGTGCTTGTCACCCTCGGGAACATGAAGCGGACCGCATGGTATTCGGACGGCACATTTGATGTGATGGAAGGAGAGCTGGCCTTTGCGCCAGGGTCCTCCGGAGGGAAAGACAGATTTATGGAATTATTCTTACGCGGACTGTCTGCCTGGAAAGAACTCGGTAAGCCGAGCGGCGAAGAGACACTCACCGTTGAGCAGTTTGACGTTTAATTTATAGTATGGTTACGGTTTCAAAAAGACTTCTTAATGTTCCGGCCTCACCCATCAGAAAACTCGTTCCGTTTGCAATGGCAGCCAAAAAAGCCGGTGTCCATGTGTATCATCTCAATATCGGGGACCCTGATATTAAGACGCCCGGCGTTATGATGGATGTCCTTAAGCATTGGGACATCGATCCCATCGGCTATAGTCTGTCGCAGGGTCAGCCGGAATTTTTGGAATCATTAAAGTCGTATTATCATGGCCTGGGGTACAGCTTTATTGATATTCCGAATATTCAGGTCACAAGCGGTGGATCGGAGGCCATATCCATGGCACTTTTTGCCACCTGTCAGCCCGGCGATGAAGTCATCGTTTTTGAGCCGTTTTATGCAAATTACAACACCTATGCAGTCGTTAATGGTGTGAAATTAGTGCCGGTTCCGACCTCCATTGAAAACGGATTTCATTTACCCGAAAAATCCGTTATAGAAAAGCATATAACCAAAAAGACAAGAGCAATTCTCATCTGTTCTCCCAATAATCCAACAGGAACCGTATTCACAAAGATGGAGATGGATATGCTTGTGGGGCTCGCTAAAAAACACTCGCTATTTATGCTCGTTGATGAAGTGTATCGGGAGTATACGTATGACGGCCGCACACAAACCTCTTTGTTGGCATATATGAAGGAGATTCCCAAACAGGCCATCATGCTTGACAGTATGTCAAAGAGATATAATCTGTGCGGCGTACGGCTTGGCGTACTTGTATCACTTAATGCCGACGTGATGGCGGGAGTTCTCCGTATTGGGCAGGGAAGGCTTTCAAGCGGCATCGTTGACCAGATGATCGCTGCGAAGCTCACCGATGTTCCTGCGAGCTGGCTTAATGAAACCCACGAGGAGTGGACCAAACGGCGCGATGTGCTTTACGAAGAGTTAAAAAAGATCCCCGGTGTCACGATTCCGAAACCCGAAGGCGCATTCTATTCTATCGTCGGGCTTCCGATTAGCGATTCTGAAGATTTCGCGAAGTGGCTCCTCACCGATTTCCGGGATCCTTCGGCAAGCTCAGGACAGGCTGAAACAGTGATGGTGGCGCCCGCTGCGGGCTTCTATGCGACCCGCGGATTGGGCAAAAATGAGGTGCGTATCGCGTATGTCTTAAATACAAAAGCATTGAAGCGAAGTGTTGAGCTTCTCTCAAAAGCCCTCACCGAATATAATAAAAAATCTAAATAAATTCGGGAGTGCAGGAAGCGTGCGAAATATATTTTTTAGACCCGTTCATCAGTCATATACATCATGAAGATATTTCCATTATTCACTACATGCACGTTTGCATATTCAAGGGAAACCCTCGTGGAAGTACGCAAACGTGCAGTTGTCTAAAAAACGTATTTCGCACGCTCCGTCAAACGCATTACCATGAATAAAAAAATAGTATTATTTGATATTGACGGCACGCTCGTATACCACGTAGGTGTCCGGAAGTGGGAAGAGCAGTATTATGAAGGACTGCGGAAGGTCTACGGCATCACCGGCACGTATAACGTCATGAAGTATAATGGAACGGTGGAGCGGCTCCTTGCGTGGGAACTCGTTAAAGAAGCCGGAAATATAAGCCGGGATGAATTCCTCAAAAAATTCCCCGATTACGTCGATGTGATGCACGGATTGTTGACCCAGTGGGGGAAGGACGTCAAACTTTTTAAAATCATTCCCGAAGCTGTTGCCTTCGTGCAATTCCTGGAAAAGGAACATCCGGATATTATACGGGGGATTCTGACAGGCAATGCGCGGAAAATTTCCGATTGGAAATTGTCTCATACGGATTTATCCTCATATTTTTCATTCGGTCTCTACGGCGATGAAGCCGATGACCGCGTAGAGCTCGCGGGTCAGGTATTTGCAAAAGCGAAGAACCAGCTCGGACTGGATCTGAAACCCGAAGAGGTAGTGGTTATCGGTGACACCGTTTTTGATGTCCGCTGTGGCAAGGGAATCGGCGCTTTTACCATCGCCGTCACAACCGGCATGCACGGAAGTCCTGCAGAACTCGCTCATGAAAACCCGGACCTCATCGTGAATTCCCTCATGGATCCTTCGGTCTTATCCCTCTTTTCAACGCCCTGATTTGGGAGTAGTATAGTGGCATATGAAAGACTTTATTTTGTATGCCGGCTCAAGTAATTTACCCCTTGCTCATGAAGTTGCGAAATCCCTCCATATAACGCTCGGTCACGTTGATTTAACGCGGTTTGCAGACGGAGAACTCCGGCCATGGATCCAGGATGACATACGGGATAAAACTGTCATCGTCCTTGAATCATTCTCATTCCCGATGGACGAACATATTATGGAGATGGTCCTCATGGGTGATGCAATAAGACGATGTGCGCCGCGTGCCGTCATCGCGGTCATCCCGTATATGGGTTACTCGCGGCAGGACAAGCTCCACCGGTTGGGTGAACCGGTATCGGCGCGGGTCATCGCGAAATTTTTGGAAATCAGCATGTTTGATGAAATTATTGCTGTTGATCTCCATAATGACGCGATTGTCGGATTTTTCCAGATCCCTGTCATGCATATTTCGGCTCTTCAGGTGCTGGCTGATGAGGTGAAGAAGATGAACATACAAAATGGTGTCATCATCTCGCCAGACGTCGGCGGAGTGAAGCGCGCCCGCAATTTGGCATATGCGCTTGATCTTCCGATGGTTGTCATGGAAAAACGAAGATTCTTGGATAAGCATGATACGAGTGAAACCTATCAGATCATCGGAGACGTGAACGATAAAACTGCTATCATTATCGACGACATTATTTCAACGGGCGGTACCACCGTCCAGGCTGCGGAATCTCTCCGTGAGGCGGGAGCAACGAGCGTGATCGCGCTTGCAACACACGGCGTCTTAGCCGGTGAAGCAGTTGAAAAATTGTCCCACGCGCCGATTGATAAAATCATCGTCACTAACTCGATTGATATCATGGGAGACAAAAAATTCAGTAAATTGCATACGGTCTCTATCGCTCCCTTGATCGCCAATGCAATTTCAACGCTGGTAAGGTAAAATAATCACAATCGTATTTGTCATTCCCGACCCGATCGGGAATCGTTTTTCTTGATAGGGTTGAATGGTAGATCCTCGCATTCGCGAGGATGACAACAAAATATATGGCAATTCTTCCGAAAGCTGTTTCGCGGGTTATTGAGTCGTTTGAACGTCTGCCCGGCGTGGGGCCCAAAACTGCCCAGCGCCTTGCGTTTTACCTTCTTCATGTGCCACAGGAAGATCTTGATATGTTTGCCAAAAGCCTTACCGGTCTTAAAAAAGACACGATTCTCTGTGCAGTATGTAAAAATGTCGCAGAACAGGATCCGTGCATTATCTGCAGTGATCCCGCGCGCGATCACCGTATTATCTGCGTCGTCGAGAGTCCGAGCGACGTCCTCTCTATAGAACGGACGGGACATTATAGCGGTGTCTATCATGTACTTCACGGTGCCATAGATCCCCTCAACAATATCGGGCCGGATGAGATCTACATTGAGGATTTAGTGAAGCGTTCAGCCTCCGATTCGTCGAAAGTGACGGAAGTCATCTTAGCCATGAATCCGAATATGGAGGGAGAGGCAACCGCGATGTATATCCAGAAACAGCTTCATGCTCATGCGAAAAACAAGAGCCTCAAAGTGACGCGGCTTGCCCATGGGCTTCCGGTCGGGGCTGATATTGAATACGCCGATGAAGTGACACTGCGGCGCGCATTGGAGGGCCGGACGGAGTATTAACTATGATTACAAAAAAACAGGTCGAAGAGATGTTAGACAAAATTCCGGATCCGGAGATCGGGGTTTCCATCCTGCAGCTCGGGCTTATTTATAGAATCGAAATTGATAAAAAGGGTAACGTACGGGTTGTGATGACGCTTACGACTCTCGGATGCCCGCTTTTTGATCAGATCGCTGAGCCGATTAAAGATACGGTCGGTGCCATCAAGGGAGTGAAGAAAGTAGAGGTAGAACTTACCTTTGATCCGCCGTGGACACCTGATACAATGAGTGAAGAGGCAAAAATGCAGCTCGGATTTAGTTAAGTTGTGATAAAAGGAAATTATATGGCAGACAGCGGCAATATCGGCGGATCAATAATCTCAGAACTCGGTCAGATCGGGAAACAGATCGGGACAGAAGTAGTAAAGGTCCCCAAAGATATTGCGGGAAAGGCTCTCGAAAGCCTCGGAACTGCAAGTTCAAAAAACCCCAAAGGACAAACGGTAGTATCAGGAAAGCCCGGCGAAGAGGGGAAGCCAAGCACAGCCTGGGAGCAGATTGACGGCGAAAAGGATAGGGCACTCAAACGCCACATGGCGAGACGTGCGCTTGAAGAGTTGACCTCCGGCGCCATTGCGAAGAAAAAAGAACCGTCCATCTGGGAACGGCTTCAGCAGGAGCAGGAACAGAAAAAGAACGTCCTTGCTCAAAATCAGGCGCAGCAGGCGGCGCAATCGCTGCCAACCGGGACAAGCAAACGCCCGCGGGGGGACTTATACGGCAAGAAAGCTAAGCAAACCGCCACGGAAAACCGGAACGTGAGACAGGACTAATCACCTACCATGAAGATAAGTCGAGGCTTCACATTTGCCCTCATTGCATCAATATCATGGGCAATACAAATAATTTTTGAACGACTTGTATTAAAGGATCAGACGGTGAGCGGTTTTACCGTTCTTGTCTGGACGACGATTATCGAGCTGCCGTATTGGATATTTATCGCATCCCGGCACACGAGGGAAATCCGCCATATAAACGCACCCGGAGGTCTTTTGCTTGCTGCAATAGCACTCGTGAGCACCGTCGGTGTTTCCATTACCGAATTCTTTGCATTGAAATACAGCCCTGCGATCAATTACAGTTTTCTTATCCGAACGGTCATTCTATTTACCATCATCGGGGCATATGTATTTTTGGGTGAACGGATTACGAAAAAGAAGATTTTCCTTGCTGTCATTATTTTAGTGGGGTCTTATTTGCTCACGACGAACGGGAAGCGGTTGTCATTGTCAGAGGGAGATATGTTCACGATAGCGGAAGCGATTCTTATCAGTATCGGGAATAATGTCTTTGGCAGAATGATCACAAAATATGTCCATCCGGACGTTGCCGCGTCATTAACAACAATACTGAGTTTATTCCCTATCATTCTTTTAGCCCTATGGCAGCACGCGTTCGTTATTCCGAAATATGGATGGATGATCGTGCTCATTGGTATACTGTCTCTATTCATCACGACCTTCAGATACAAGGCATTGAAAGAGAGTTCAGCTTCTTTCATTACCATGGTTTTTTCATTTACCCCGGTATTGGTCCTGTTCTTATCGTTTTGTTTTTTGGGGGAAACGCTAAGTAGCATTCAGGCAGCTGGAGGACTTCTTATCGTCGCCTCTGGCATCGGCGTTGAAAAGTTACAAATTTAATAGTAAGCTTACTCCATGCTGAGACTCTATAATACACTTGGCAAAAAAAATGAAGCATTCGCGCCCCGCGATCCAAAACTGGTTACCGTGTATTGCTGCGGACCGACGGTATATGACTACGCCCACATCGGGAACTTCAGGACTTATACGATGACCGATCTTCTGGTCCGGACGCTAAAATATGTCGGATACCCGGTTAAATACGTTTCTAACATCACCGACGTCGGCCATCTCGTCTCAGATTCCGATTCGGGCGAGGATAAGATGGAGAAGGGCGCCAAGCGTGAAGGAAAGACCGCGTGGGACATCGCGAAATTTTATACTGAAGCGTTTTTAGCGGACAGTAAGAAGTTGAACCTTTTGGAGCCTGATGTCCGGCCGAAGCCGACCGGTCATATTCCGGAACAGATCGCCATGGTTCAAATTCTGCTTACAAAGGGATTTGCCTATACGATCGATGACGGCATTTATTTCGATACGTCGAAATTCAAAACGTACGGAGCATTAACCGGCCAGACGTTAAGCGAGCTCAAAGAAGGGGCAAGAGTGGAACCAAATCCGCAGAAGAGAAATCCCACGGATTTCGCACTTTGGAAATTTTCATATCCTAAGGGAAGGTCTTTCGACTCCGCGCACGATACAACGCATAGGGATATGGAGTGGGAGAGCCCATGGGGGGTGGGTTTCCCCGGCTGGCACATCGAGTGTTCTGCGATGAGTAAGAAACATTTGGGCGATCAGATCGATATCCATACGGGCGGGGCCGATCTTATTCCCATTCATAATACCAATGAGATCGCCCAGTCAGAGGCAGCATCCGGTAAGTCGCCGTTTGTGCGATATTGGGTCCACGGGCAATTTATTATGGTCGACGGCGCGAAGATGGCCAAAAGCAAAGGAAATTTTTACCGATTGACCGATATTGAGGCCAAAGGATACGATCCATTGGATCTCCGGTATCTCTACCTGACCGCACAATACCGGGCGTTTCTCAACTTTACCTGGACGGCTCTTGATGCCGCTAAAAATGCGCGTCGGGAACTTATTGATGCAGTACTTCGCCTCCGGACTCAGGCTGCATCCGGTAAAGAAGCAGCGGGAGAAGTTCGAAAAGCTAAAATTAAGGCGTTTGAAGAAAAATTCAAAACCGAATTGGAGGACGACCTAAATATACCGCGCGCACTTGCAGTCATTTGGGAAGCGGTACGGGCGGGTGAGCTTCTGCCGAAGGAGCGCTATGATCTTCTCATGTCATTTGATGCCGTGTTAGGATTGAACCTTGCCCGTGCGGAAAGTCAGGAAATGGAAGCGCCGGCAGCTATTTCCGAATTACTCGCAAAACGAGAAACACTGCGTAAGGAAAAGCGGTTCAGCGATGCTGACGCCGTCCGCCGTGAAATTGAAGACAAGGGCTATGTTATTGAAGACACTCCACGGGGAATCCGCGTAAAAAAAAA
>CAYLQG010000045.1:0-3089 GCA_964385705.1 uncultured Gammaproteobacteria bacterium | reverse complement strand
TATTCGGTTCCGGCGAACTCTCTCCAACGGGCAGACGAATTCATGAGGTAGTGATGAATAAGGCCGGATTAACGGCGCCGGTTGCCGTCGGGATCCTTGAAACTCCTACGGGATTTGAAGTAAATGCACTTCACGGGTGGCCCGAACGGATGGAGGAGTTTTTCAAGACAAAATTCACAAATTATAAACCCGAGATAACGAGAATACGTGCGTGGCGCAGTGACGGGGAAAATTCCACAAATGACTCTTCAATCGTCGACCCAATTCTTCAACAGGATTACCTCTATTGCGGCGCAGGCTCTCCCGGCTATACTGTGAGGCATCTCAAGGGTTCGCGTGCGGCAGGTAATATTGAGCGTGCGTTCCGAAAGGGTATGACGGTCTGCTTAGGGTCAGCGACAGCGATGGCTGTCGGGGCTTACGTGTTACCTGTCTACGAGATATTTAAAGTCGGCGAAGAACTTCATTGGATAGAAGGAATTAATCTGTTTAACGAATGGATTCCGCATGTCGTCATCATCCCGCATTGGAATAATCAGGAGGGGGAGGACTTTGATACGACACGCTGCTATATGGGTGTTGACCGTTTTAATCTACTCGTAAAATTACTTCCCCGCGGGATCACTATGCTCGGGATTGATGAACAGACCGCCTGTGTCATCGACGTGACAACGCATGAGGCGGAGGTTCTCGGGGTTGGTTGCGTCCATCTTATAAAGGGCGGCCGTGAAACAATTATTCAGCCTGAGGGTAAATTTTCTTTCGGATAACGAAAATTATTTTGTACCGGGGACGAGCGTGATGGCAGTAAGCGTATGCGATGTCGCGAGGAACGTTGAGGCGTCAATGCCGATAACAATATTGGCTCCGGGCGAAATTGTTGTTACATCGAAGTTAGGAGGTGCAGTTACCGTCCAAACCCCCAGGTTCGTCGGATCACCGGATCTGCTGACACTTGCAAGATACAAATCGGAAACAATAATTTTTCCGGTGCCCGCATTGACGCTACTTACCGTACCGTTAAACTGAAGCGTGTTGGCGGTGGCCGCGCGGGCGCGTACATCGGTTTGAGAAGTTGTCGTGGAGCTCGTTTTGTCGAGAATCGCCACAAGCGCGATAGCTATTACAATAAGTCCAACGCTTCCGAGAAGCCACACATTCTTATTACGCAGCATATTATACCCGTATTGTTCCACGAGACTAAAGTCTTGTCAACCGTGAGTGAAGAGATAATTATCTTCTCCCTAAGACGCAACAGGCGGTTGCGTCGGGGTATCGGTTGGTGGGTTTACCGGATTATTCGGTGTTTCCGTCATAACCGGCGGATTTACGGGCGGTATATTTTTTGGTTGATTTGATTTATTTTTCAGGAATAAAAAGAATCCACCGGCAGCGACAACGGCGATGATGCCGCCTAAGATCAACCAGATTCTCTTTGACGACGGTGAGCCCGTGGTTTCTTGAGCGGCCACTATCGGAGCCACCGCTTCTTCAGGAGTCGTCGTCGGCCCGGTCTCAGATGCTGTCGTAAACGAATTGGCACTTCCCGGCATTGGTATTCCATCCGTGTTTGAAAGAGAGTTTGAATAAGTAAACGATTGCGCGGACGTCGGAACAGGAGTGCCTCCGGCAGCCTGACTGAGTGTTATGAGTTGTTGGCAGTTTGTCGTACTTTGCGAATACGCATTATTATTATCCCGGACAAGGCATGAAGCGCGGACGGCTCCGATCGTCGTGTATGTGTGTGTCGTTGATAGAGATCCCGAACCTCCCACATTCTGTTCAATTGTTTGACTGGCTCCGTCACCGAATGTAAAGGCCGCGGCTGTTATATCACCATCGGAATCAGAGCCGCTGCAGGTTAAGGTGACCGTAACCGGCGATGCCGCAGCCGATGTGTCACTCGTCAAACTTACACAGGTGGGAACGGCATTTTGCCCCGGAAGGACAGTCGGCGTTGGGGTCGAGGTACTTCCCGCTGCAGTAGTGGGCGTCGGAGTCGGCGCATTCGTCTGGGTGGGAGTGGGGGTGTTTATGGTCGACCCTGTTGCGGTGTATGTGCCATTCGTGAGAGATCCGGCCATATCCGAAGCATCGGATTTTTTAAGCATTTCAGTCTGGGATTGACTCAGCGTGACGACTTTTCCGGTAAATGCGCTATTGGCGGTAAATGAAATCGTAGCGAGTGTCGTATTCGTGTTCGTCGAATAGCCTGATCCGCCGACGTTGAGCGCCATAAGGCTTATGGTCGTCGTACTCCCGCTCGCGGTGACTTTATTGATGGCGAACGTCCATCCGTTGTTGGTGAGCGTTGAATTTGGTTGCACGGTGGCCTGTAAATCACCATTCGTTACGGGAAATGTCGCCACGACCTGCAGCGATGAGATCGCCACGTTTCCCGTATTAAAGGTCACGTTGACGGCGGTCGGGGTGCCGGTTTGAAGGGCAGCAACGTTGGGGGAAAGACCGATTTTTCCGGTTGTACCGGAAACGAACGCAAAAGTTTTACCGGGCAGCAAGAGGAAGATGCCCGATACCAATATGAGAATCAGAATAGCGGACAATCGTTTCATTATTCATCGTCTCCAGATATCTGCAGTGTGCCGGTTAAGTGCGTCAGGAGTAATGCGATGTCCTTGACAGTGATTTGCCCGTCGCCGTCGATGTCATAGATAGCGTGTGGGGCATCCGGTGTCACCGTGAGGCCTGTGTCGGGGGTGAAGTTCGTCATCATAAGGCCAAAATCCTGAAGTTCGATTTTGTTATTGTTATCAAAATCACCGGCGAGAAGTTTACTTGCTGCTGTCGTTTCTGTAAGAATGTTATTGGTATTTTGGGTGAGCGTCACCGATTTAAATTTCTTCCGGAGCCGCGACAGCTCCTTGACGGATACCGTGAAATTGGCCGCATGCGTGATCGTCGTTGTGAAACCGAGACTTACTTTATACGCCTTGGCGGTACTGTCCCAAACCGCTGATTGATTGTCGAAACGCTCCTGTAGGGAGTTGTCTCCTTTTTTGACGACGACTGAAACGGTTTTCGACCCGGCGTTAGCTGTGAGGCCATCCAGATTAAATGTGAAGGTCAAC
>CAYLQG010000044.1:0-11865 GCA_964385705.1 uncultured Gammaproteobacteria bacterium | reverse complement strand
TTCACGGTGCTTACCCCGGTGCGGATATTAAAGAAGTTGAGGAATATTCGATTTTCTCCGAAAACGGGAAAGTGTCGTTTGCAGGGCTCGTACTTGCAAATGCCGACTATATGCCGATCCGGATTTACCGGGATTTGCCGACTGATCCGTTGTCGTCAATAACGTCTGTTCTTGCAAAAATGCGTGCCGGAGAGGCCGCCGCAATCCAGGTGCTTATCCAGCCCGCTGAGGGGAAGTGGCGTGAAAACGGGAGATCCTATATATCCCACATTAAAAAAGATGAATCAAATCCCGAAAAAGCGAGTTTCAAAGTTGACCCGAAATCGCTTGAAGCGATCGAACAAAAGACAAGTAAACCAGGATTTAATACCGTAATCCGCTGTGTTGTTTCATCAACCGATCAAGACACGGCGAAGATGCATCTTGATAATCTTCTCGCGAGTTTGAGTCAATTTTCTTCCGATCACAACCATCTCACTAAAATTAAATTACCGTTTAAACAGCTATTTATGGTGGATTTTGTGTACCGCTATTTTCCGATCATGAATTTCCCGTTGTTTAAACAATATAGTGTTTTAAACACTGATGAGCTTGCAAGCGTATTTCATTTTCCCAATAAATCCATTGAAACCGCTCACATTTTTTGGCTTAACGCAAAGAGAGCCCCTGCGCCGTCGCAAATCCCGATGACCGGTATGTTCTTAGGGAGGTCGCGATACCGCGGCGTTGAACGGCCGATTTACATTGACGAAGAAGACCGGAGACGACATATGTACATTATCGGAAAAACTGGTACCGGTAAATCACAATTACTCGAAGAGATGATCGTGCAGGACATATTAGCAAATAAGGGTATCGCAGTTATCGACCCCCACGGTGATCTTATTGACGGCGTTATGAGCAGGATTCCGGCGTCCCGCGCCGAGGACGTTATCTATTTTGACCCGTCCGACAGCGACCGCCCACTCGGACTTAACATGCTTGAGGCAAAAACCGAAGAACAAAAACACTTTGTCGTCACGTCAATCGTCGGACTTATGTATAAACTCTACGATCCTATGAAAACCGGTATTATCGGTCCACGGTTTGAACACGCCATCCGAAACGCTATGTTGACGGTCATGGTCGAACCCGGAAATACGTTTGTGGAGGTTGTCCGTGTACTCACCGACAGCGCATTCGTCCAGGAATTACTGCCCAAACTGACAGACCCGATTATCAGGCGTTATTGGACCGACCAGATCGCGCAGACCGCTGACTTTCATAAATCGGAAGTGTTGGACTACATCGTTTCAAAGTTCGGCCGCTTCGTCACGAACAAACTAATGCGTAATATCATCGGTCAATCCCAATCATCATACGATTTCCGTAAAGTCATGGATGACGGGAAAATATTACTCGTCAATCTTGCAAAAGGCAAAATAGGTGAGGAGAACAGTAACTTCCTGGGTTTAATTCTTGTCCCCCGGATCCTTATTGCCGCAATGAGCCGGCAGGAAATTCCTGAGGCCACACGGCGGGATTTTTACCTGTATGTCGATGAGTTCCAAAATTTTGCAACACCTGACTTTGCCCAAATTCTTTCCGAGGCCCGGAAATATCGGTTGAATCTCATTGTTGCTAACCAATTCATCGGACAAATGGAAGAAGAAGTAAAAAATGCGGTGTTTGGCAACGTCGGGTCGGTTATCTCTTTCCGTGTCGGCGTGACGGATGCAAATTATTTGCAGCATGAATTCCAACCGACCTTTAATGAAGCGGATCTTATCAACATCGATAAATTTAACGCGTATATGAAAACAAATGTGAGAAACGAACCGGTCAAGCCGTTTAGTATGGATTTGACGAAGGATATGACGAAAATTAATGCGGAGAAAAATGAAAAAATTGCGGAAGCGATAATCCAGTTGTCACGGCTGAAATACGGCCGCTCGAAAGAACTGGTTGAGGCTGAAATATCGCACCGCGCGAGACTTTAAAAATTACCTCTTTACAAATAATACAAATACGGTAATTATGCTTAGTATGACAGTTATTTAAAACTTCATGGATATACCCTCTGAGTCTTCGGGAATACCGAAACTACCATCACATGCGGTGTACATTTTTAACATGTCGGAAGACGTGTGGCCGTTTATTAATTCCATATCAGACAAAAAAATCCGTGCGACCGAAATTCAGTGGAATGTCTATCTTGCAGACATGCGGCTGTTTATGTTTTGCAATGAAGACGCCCCGGTCTATTTTGTCTGTCCTCAGGGCGTGAGTGAAGAGTTTTTTGCATACTACAAAGAACTTTTCGGAAACAGACGTATCACGATTCTTACGACGGCCATCCACTCGGGTGCGATTTGTGATGACATACTTCATGATGAGGCGGTTATGAAAAAACTTATAGAGGTGGCAAATTCTTCCCAACGGCTTACGATAACGAGTTACGCGACGACGCCGGAATTTCTCCGTTTGATGCGGGAGCTCCGGAGCCGTGGACTTACGATCTATACACCTGAGGCGCCGGAAGAAGAGGACGGGTGGACAGTAAATTTCTACGGGAGTAAATCGGGTATTCGACAGCTCGCCCAGCAGAGTCAAAACGCGGAGCCGGATTTTCAGATGGCTAACGGGCTCATTTGCGTTGGTATTGAAGACGCCGCAAAGATCGCCGCAAAACGGTATATTAAAGAAAATGGCGTTGTTATCAAGACGAACAAAGGTCACGCAGGTATGGGTGTCGTGATATTCCGTCCGGGAGATTTACCGCTTGATTATTTATCATGTGAACAAAAGATTCATTCATTGTTGAAGGAGGAAGCGTATTGGAATAAGTTCCCAATCATTATTGAAGATTTTATTCAAATACAACCGGCGATTGGAGGAGGAAATCCGAATGTAGAGTTTAAAATTTTGAAAAACGGCCGGGTGGAATTCTTATATTATTGCGGCATGCGGATGACGCGGGATGGTATCTTCAGCGGTGTGGAAATTCATAACGAAGTAGTATCCGACCGAATTGGGGCACAAATGGTCGATACCGGATTTTTCGTCGGTGAAAAATATGCAGCAGCGGGTTACCGGGGGTATTATGACGTGGATTTTGTCGCAGGGAAAAACGGCCAGTTATATGTAACGGAATCAAATGTCAGGAGTACGGGAGGCACATTTATCTATGAGATAGCGCTCAGGTTTTTCGGCAAAGACTTTATGTATACGACAAATATATTATCCAATAACAGTTATGATATTTCCGACCTTAAACCCCAGACGTTTGCCGGCATCCGGCGTAAATTTGAGCCTATTTTATTTAATAAAACTACCCGCGAAGGCCTTATTATCGTATCGGAAAATCTTCTCCGTATCGATAAACTCGCCTACGTTATTTTCGGAAAAACGAAACGGCGTGTGTATGAGCTTGAAGAGCAAATGGAAACTCTCCTTCGATCATAACTTCCCGCTTTGATATAATACGGTAGTCTCCGATAACGATTCGATATCGGAGCCGTAGCTCAGCGGTAGAGCGCTACTCTTATAAAGTAGATGTCCTTGGTCCGAATCCAAGCGGCTCCACCCATTCGACTCATCCCGCTTAGCGGGACTCGTTCAGGGTACACTATGGAATTAGTGGTTCTTGTTGACGAAAGTAATAATGAATTAGGGACACGTCCGAAAGATGATGTCCATTCGACGCATACGCCGCTTCACCGCGGATTTTCCCTGTTTCTTTTTAATAGTAAACATGAATTGTTGATTACCCGGCGAGCGCATACTAAAAAAACATTTCCCGGTGTATGGACGAATACTGTCTGTGGTCATCCCGGCCCGGGCGAAATAGCCGTTGATGCCGCTAAACGCCGGTTAAAAGAAGAGATGGGGATTGGGGGAGTTGATGTGAAAGAGGTGTCACCGTATCGATATCGGTTTGCTGACATTCACGGAATTGTGGAGAACGAAATATGTCCTATTCTTGTGGCAACTGCCGATGTGAAACCAAAAATAAACGAGCGGGAAGTGGCAGGGTGGAAATGGATTCCATGGAAAAATTTCCTCACCGAAATACAACTTAATCCATCGTCGTATTCACCGTGGTGTATTGAAGAAGCAGAAATAATTAAAAAATTAAATCTTCTCAACGGATAAATCAGGGACTGCCGTGATATCGTGCCAATCGACCGGCGTTCCCCTAAAATACGCATAACTTGCAATATAGACTGCATTATCAGTACAGAGTGCAACGGGTGGCACAAAGAAGTTCATGGGTAATAGTTCATTGTTTATAGCAGATTGTATTTTTTCCCGGAGGCGCAGATTAGCGGCGACGCCGCCCGATAGAAGGATTGATCTCGCCTGATGCTGGGAAGCCGCACTGAGTGTTTTTTTCACCAGTACATCGGTAATTGCTTCCTGAACTTCGTACGCTAATTGTTGAATTGTTGAATTGTTAAATTGTTGTTTCTCTTTTAGTTTATTTACTTCCCTGAGAATTGCAGTTTTAAGTCCCGAAAAGGAAAAGTTGAGCGTTCCGTCATGTAATATTGGCCGAGGTAATTTTGTGATATTCTTTGTCTCGCGGAGCGAGACCCTGCTTTGCAGGGCTGCTTCCTGAATTGCGGGTCCGCCCCGGTTTTCAAATCCTAAAAGTCTCGCTGTTTTATCAAACGCTTCTCCTGCGGCGTCATCAAGTGTCCCGCCGAGCCAGGTTAAATCGCGAACGGACTTCATAAGATACAATTCTGTGTGGCCCCCGCTCACGACGAGAGAGATGGCGGGAAAAGTTATTGGTTCATGGTTCATTGTTGATGGCTTTTCGCTCGGGACGAAATTCGCATACATGTGAGCTAGAACGTGATTGACTGGAACAAGTGGCTTACCCGTGGTAAGGGCAATTGTTTTTGCCGTTTCAACACCGACAAGCAGCGAGCCGATAAGCCCGGGTCCTACAGTAATTGCTATTTGGTCAATTGATGCAAGTGATTCTTTTGATTGCTTAAGTGCTTCCTCAATAGTAGGAATGATGCAGACGAGTTGCTCCCGCGCCGCTACTTCAGGGACGATGCCGCCATATTTAGCGTGCATGAGTGTCGAGCTTGCAACGACGCTTCCCAGGACTGTAGTTCCGTTTTCAACGACGGCCGCTGCCGTTTCATCGCATGAAGATTCAATTGCGAGTATTTTCATATTTTCTTTTTAAATACTTTCGAATAAAAGAAGAGCGGAATTAATAATAACACCTGAACGATAAGTAGTGTATTTTTCGGTCCTATCCTGTCTGCCATAAATCCGAGAGCGACAGAAACGATACCAAAAAACAGATTTTCTGCCAAAGAGCTTATGGACCCCATGGTAGCACGCTGATGCGGGGTAAATTCGTTTTGTTGCAGAGAATTCATGGCGACGCTGCCGGCTCTGTAGGTGAGCGATGTCGCCCCCATGATGGCAGGTGATACGACAGTGGGAAATAAGAGTGCGACTGTATTGACAACCCTGTTTGAAATTATCTCAAACCAGAGGACGGCCCGATGGGAGTATTTGTCTATAATTTTCCCACTGAAGTAGAAACTCAACGCTCCGCCGATGTTGGAAAGGAAATTAGAAAACCCGACGGCCCACAGCGGCCAGAGCGAATTTACAAAGGCTGACCGCAGAAAATATGCCGCTTCCCCAAAAGAAAATCGCACCATTGACGCACAGGTCAACAGAACTAATTTATGATTATTCTTATACTCCCGTGCTGATGTTTTGAGATGATGCCACCAGTCGTTCCTTTGTTCTGATTTGTACGGGGGTTCCGTAAGTTGCGTCGCCACAACGAATGCAAAAATTTGAGGGATGACGGACGCCCACACGACAAGGGAAAACGATACGGCCGCCATTATGCTGCCGATAATCGCTGCCAGTGCGAGCGCAATCTGAAACATTGAACTCGTTGTACCAAGATGGATATGATAGGACTGTTCTTTATTCAGAGATCGTAAGCTATCACGGAGGAGCGCGTCATTGTTTCCGCTGTAAAATGCCCGGGATAATCCCTGTATGAGGCCGCCGATCAGGAGTATCAAATATGACGTGCCGATAGCATAGAATGCAATACAAATGATAGCGCATAATGCTCCCAACAGAGTTGTTAGTTTTCTTCCGATGCGGTCGGAGAGAATTCCGGTCGGAATATCAAAAAGTGCGGTAGATGCGTACGCCACCGAAAATACGCTCATCCCCAATGTGTAGGATCCGGTGACTCTTTGAAAATAAATGATGGCGACCGGTGCAAAAAATACGAAATCCGTGAAAAAATTAAGTAAACCGATTAACTTGATGTTCCGCTCCATAATAGTATGATCCTTCGACTCTCCTTCGGTTAACTCGGGATCACTCAGGATGACAAGATTACTTGTCATTTTACTCGAGGCCCAGGAGTTTGGCTAATTGGCTTGTTGAGGGAGCGTGGACTTTGGGGATTACTACGAGTTTGGCGCCGACCCGTTCCGCCTGCTTCAGTTTTTTGTCAACGATAAGGTCTCCTTCGGTAACGGCAATGATCTGAGGATGTATTTTTTCTACCAAATCAAAGTATTCGATGTCCAGATTCATCGGGGGGAGTGGGATAACCTCATCAACAAATACGAGTGACCGAAGCATTTCCTGACGCTGCTCCTGAGTGTGTATCGGTCGGTTTTCCCCCTTGGATAGCCGTACGTTTTTGTCAGACTCCAATGCTACGACGAGATAATCTCCGAGTGATTTCGCCTGCTTCAGGAACGAAATGTGTCCGAAATGGATGAAATCAAAGCAACCGCCGACAAGAACTATTTTTTTGTTTTCCATACTTTATTATTATATCTGCGCTGAGGTGCGCTTTTTGTATCGTCTGTCAAGCAACATAAATTATTAGACGTAATTTGTCCATTCCCTGCGTGACAGACTCACAAAAATCGTACCTCGCCGCATCTGAACTCAATTACAGTGTACCCCGCAAATACACCGCCTGCCATGGCTGAAAATTTGAATAAAATGTCGTTTGTTCCAGCGTCTGGGCGCCCCGCTTCACCATATAGTCAAATGATGCCTTTGCGCCCCATGCCGAAAAATCAACCTGTTTTATCGTCCCCTTAGGGATGGTCGGATCATCCTGGTAAAGATCAGGCGGAGGAGGAGTTACTCCCCAGAGTTTTTGATTGCTGATTTGAGCTACCCTTCCATCGTTTGTCCCGTATAAATCAAATGTTAGATTCAAGTTCGCCGTATCTGTTTTTGTCTGAATGAGAATATAGCCCGGTGTATCATTTTTGAATTTCAGGTCAACCGACGGGCTGTAGACCGTCGCATCAAGTCCGGGTTTAAATCCGCCCTCTTCATAGTAGTGGACGCGGTAATCATGGGCGTGGCGTTCAACGATCGGAAGGCCGGCGTTAAGTGCTGCACGGAATAGTGTTGTCGATACCTGGCAGACGCCGCCGCCATCGCCTAAAACGGTGTGTCCGTCTTTGATGATATATGCAGACTGGTATCCGGTTGCGGCTGATATATCACCGACGGCATCATCAAACGAAAATGTGTCGCCGGGCTTTATGAGAACGCCGTTCAGCCGGTCAGCGGCAAGAGCTACATTGTGAATGCGGCCCGGTATAGATCCCTCAAATTCCGAGTATCCGGATGCGATAAGTTCTTTGATACCGAAGCGGTTGGCGTCACCGGTTGAAACATCGGGTTTTACAGTATCAACCGGGAGATTAACCCTGATATACTGTTGATCGGTTTTCGCCACAGTCAAAAATGCCTGCTGAATCCGCTCAAGAGCCAGAGGGCGATTGAGCGCTAAACCATTTTTGGAGGGCTTAAATGCGGTAACTTTGTTATTGGAAAACGTAAATAGTGCGTTTTCAACCGGAATATCGATTTGTTCTGACAAATTGTCCAGAAGATCGTTAATGACGTTTTCTTTCCAACGGAAATAGGGCTGTAAATCCACTTTTTTCTGAAAAAATTTGGTATACAGGTTTGATAATATACCGTCAGAACGGCCTATGAGATAGGCCTGTGTCGCTGAGAGGTCAGCATCATATCCGAGATCGATGTCGCTTCCCGAGACTGTTGCAATTGTCGAATTAAACCGTAATTCGAACTTAGCTGAGGCAAAAGGTTCATTCTTCTCTCTCCAATACGTTGCAATTTCATCTTTCGTTTTATCGCCGAACCACTTGCCGCCGATGTAGACGTTCGGATAGGTTTTATTTTGATAGTACGCGTCAAACATCGCGATACTTCCCCATGTTGCCGCGTATAAGACCACCACAATGCTCGCTAATATGATAAACCATTGGGGGAGTATATGAAGGATTTTTGGGGTAATCGTTTTTTTTGTCTTGTTCTTTGAATCCCGCATGATATGATAATTGTACTAGATATTCTTGAGTTATGTACTAATCGTTATTTATTTGTCGTATGGATGATCAACCGTTAACAACTGGAGGCGTCGTAATGAGCGATGTTCCGCAGGCTCCGCAGGAATCAGTTCCTCCGCCGGATTTTGGAACTCTCCCGCAGTCCGGATTTTCCCCTGCAGCTCCTCCTCCTGCAGCTTCTGAGCCAACAATACCTCCCGAGCCCCCACAGCCGGCAGTTATGCCCCCTCCTGATCAGGCGTTTGTCGTCCCATCTGCTCCGCCCAACGCGAACCCGTTTATACCACAGATTGCTCCTGAGAATACACCAAATCAGGCCCCTGTAGAAATCCCTGCTTCGCCTCCGCCGCCCACGGGGAATCCGTGGATGAAACGATTTCTTCTTATCGGGGTTATCCTCATCGTCATGGCTGTTCTGGTTCTCGTGTTGGGTAAGCTGGGGATCGGCGGTTCCTCGTTGTCCGGCAACGCAAATCTCACGTATTGGGGTCTATGGGAAAATAATGCCACCATGCAAAGTGTGCTCGCAAGCTTTGAGACTGCGCATCCGAATGTGAAAGTAACGTACACACAGCAGTCACCTCAACAGTATCGGGAACGGCTGCAGGCGGCTTTAGACCGGGGCGATGGACCGGATGTATTTCGGTTCCATAATACGTGGGTGCCGATGCTTGCGGGTGATTTGTCTACAGCCCCAAGCACGATTATGACTGTGCCACAATTTAATTCGACATTTTATCCGGTCGCAAACGACGACCTCGTCGGAGGATCCGCAATTTACGGAATGCCGATTATGATTGACGGACTTGGCCTCTATTATAATGAAGATCTGTTTGCTTCAGCCGGTGTGACGCCGCCGACGACGTGGGAAGATGTTCTCAATATCGTTCCTAAATTGACGGTAAAAAACGATACCACGATTGTAACGTCGGCAATTGCCCTTGGAACGACCAGTAATGTTGAAAATTATAGCGATATTATGGCCACAATGATGCTTCAGAATGGCGCAAAATTGTCCATTCCTTCCGATTCCAAGGCGCAGGAAGCTCTGGTATTTTACCGGAAGTTTTCTAACCCATCAGACCCTGTGTATACATGGAATGATTCCATGGATAATTCCATCTATGCGTTTGCCAACGGGAAGGTTGCGATGATTTTAGCGCCATCCTGGCGTGTGTTTGATATTAAACAAATGAACCCGCAGCTGAATTTTAAAGTAGTCCCTATTCCGCAATTGCCCGGAAATACCATTAACTGGGCTTCGTATTGGGTTGAGGGTGTTTCATCGAAAAGTAAGCACCAGGCGCAGGCCTGGGAATTGGTGCAATATATGACCAGTAAAGACGTTGTCACAAAATTTTATACCGAGGCCGCCAAGACGCGATTATTCGGAGAACCGTACGCCCGTGTGGACCTCGGTAATACCATTGTTGACGATCCATACGTCGGAGCGTATATTAAGGAAGCGCCGACCGATAAATCGTTCCCGCTTGCGTCCCGGACGTTTGACAACGGTATTAACGATAAGTTGATCAAATATCTCGGTGACGCAGTAAACGCAGTCGGAGGGGGCACGTCTCCAGGCGATGCACTCAATACGGCTGCAAGCGGGTTTGCTCAGGTTTTTTCTAGTTATGGTTTAACGACAGGTCCTGCTCCGACCACAACTCCGTAAGTATGGCTTTAACGATCTCTGATTATCTTTATGCAACGGTTGCCTATGCTGATATATTTGATTATCCGCTCTCTACGGATGATCTCTATTATTGGTGTATCCAGCGGGTTCCGCGGAAAAATTTCCGTTCATCTACTGTCCCCGGCGTCAATCGTTCGGGATACCAATTATTCTTAAAGGGGCGCCAAAACGTGCTTGCGACTTACGAAGAACGCCATAGCGTTTCAAAGCATAAATGGGAGACCGCACGGCTTGTCGCCCGTTGGCTCCAACTCATCCCCACAATATTTCTTGTCGGCGTGACAGGCGGGGTAGCCGTCAATAATGCCGAACGGCACGACGATATCGATTTATTTTTTATCACCGCGCGCGGGACGTTGTGGATAAGCCGTCTTCTCGTGACAATCGCCGTTGACCTTTTGGGTATGCGGCGGAAGCCGGGAGCGACCAATGTTTCCAATAAAATTTGTCTCAATATGTTCATGAGCGAAGAGGCGATGAGTCTTTCAGAGGGTGAAAAGGATTTATTCAGTGCCCACGAAGTATTACAGATGGAGCCCCTATGGTCGAGAAAAAACACGTATTGGCGATTCCTGCAGGCAAATATATGGGTGAAAAAATATCTTCCCGTCGCGTGGAATATTAAAGAACGGGGCCGTAACCAGCATCCGAAGATTTCGCATTGGTGGACCAGGTGGTCACGGAAAATCTTAAGGCTTTTTGAAACGCCTGCGAAATATTTTCAACTTTGGTACATGGCGCGCCGTCGGACGCATGAGGTCATACGGGATGGCGTATTGCGGTTTCATCCGCATGACGCGAGGGCGTGGATACGCCGCGCATTTGAGATCCGGCTGGCAAAAAGAAAAATACCTATTGACAAGATTTTTTATACCCGATAAAATAGCAGTCACTTCTTAAGACTGCCAACGACTTCCAGAAAGTTCAAAGAAGTATATAAATTATTTTTAAAGGAGGAATTTATGGCAAAGTTAAATATAAAGCCGCTTTTTGATAATGTTCTCATCAAACCCCTTGAAGCTGAAGAAAAGCTTCCTTCAGGAATTATCCTTCCCGACAGCGCCAAAGAAAAACCCCAGATGGGTGAGGTGATGGCTGTGGGTCCGGGTTCCGTTGATGAAAAAGGAAAAGAAGTCAAAATGGTCGTGAAAGTCGGCATGAAGGTTATGTATAAAAAGTGGGGAGGCAATGAAGTCAAAGTTAACGGCGCCGAGTGGATGCTCGTTGAACAGAAAGATATATTGGCAATCGTAGAATAAAAACAATGTAGTCCTAAGCGGCTAACACTGCTTAGGACTCAAGACTCGCTACGTCAAAATAAGAATTTTGACAAAGCGACTCTAGAGGAGGATATATGGCAAAACAAATTAAATTTTCAGAAGACGCCCGGCAATCACTGATCCGTGGCGTGAATGTTCTTGCAAAAGCAGTTGTGACGACCTTGGGTCCCAAAGGCCGGAACGTCGCCTTAGATAAGAAATGGGGAGCCCCCAACGTCATCCATGACGGAGTAACGGTCGCCAAAGAAATAGAATTGGAAGATCCGTTTGAGAATATGGGTGCACAGCTCGTGAAAGAAGCAGCCAGCAAAACCAATGATGTGGCCGGCGACGGAACCACAACAAGCACGCTTCTTGCACAAGCAATTGTGAATGCCGGATTCAAAAACGTGACGGCTGGCGCCAATCCCATGATGCTTAAAGCAGGCATGGAAAAAGGTGTGGAAGCAGTCGTTGCTGAAATCAAACGACTTGCAAAACCCGTAAAAGATGCAGA
>CAYLQG010000043.1:0-12927 GCA_964385705.1 uncultured Gammaproteobacteria bacterium | reverse complement strand
GCGTTCTTTCTTAAATAAGGTTCAATCGCCAAGTACGCTTTTCTTTTTGATGCCAGATCTTCATCAATGGTTTCGATAACCAAATCACTATCTTTTAACTCACTCAATATATCGGTAACTCTAAGAGCGGAAAGCAGTTGATTGGCTCGCTCTAGTCCCACAAAAGGAATAAGAAAATCGTGTATTCTTTTCGTTACTGCATCCACGGAGTGTTTATTTCGGATAAAAACCGTTGCAGTTGAGCCCGTTCGTAGAACAACCGCGGCAATTCCTGTCCCCGTCACGCCGGATCCGATGATTCCGATGTGAAACGACTTCGTTGAGACGGACTGAGAAATATGGATTTTTGAGTTTGTTCGATATTTCTTTTGGCTTTTCCATAGAATCCGGCGACCTTGTTTATCCTCAAGTAAATAAACAAAATACGGCACTTGTGGAAATTCAAGAGATTGAATACGCACCTCTGTCATTTCTTTTACGGTATACATTAGATGTTCTTGCAGTGATTTATTCATATATACTTCTGTCCGCTTTCTAAAATATGTATCACCGCAGTACCACCGACCCCTCCAATGTTATGAGCAAGCGCCAATCTCGCGTTCTTAACCTGACGCTCTCCCGCTTCACCTCTAAGCTGTGTTACCAGTTCAAAAATCTGCGCGAGTCCCGAAGCTCCAATCGGGTGACCATTTGCTTTTAATCCCCCGTCAGTGTTTACCGGCATGGCTCCGGTATACCAGGTCTTCTTTTTACGAATCAGACTCTTTGCATCCCCTCTCACGCATAAGCCGACATCTTCCATCGCAATCATCTCTGCAACCGTAAAACAATCATGAACACTCGCTATATCGATATCTTTTGGTCGTAAACCCGCCTGAGTGTAGGCCTTTTTCGCACTTAATACTGCCGCGGGAAAAGAAGTGAGGTCTTGTAAATTCGTGATCGTAAGAGATCCTGTAGAGAGAGCAGACGCAGCTATTCTGACGTCTCTATTATTTCGTTTCTTATTCGTAATAATAATTGCACATGCCCCATCGCTTATAGGGGAACAATCATATAGTCGTAGCGGAGAACATACAACCGGCGAATTCATAATATCCCGCATAGTCAATCGCTTTGAATAGAACTGTGCGTATTCATTCATATTCGCGTGAGAATGATTTTTATACGATACATAGGCAAGATCACGCAGCGTCACTCCATATCTTTTCATATACTGAGATGCGATTAATGCATACGCCGCGGGGAAAATAAGACCGTTAAGCTGATCAGAAACTCTGTCCGCCGCCATAGAGAGCCCCTCGATAGCCATTTTTGGATTATCCGTTAACCTCTCCACGCCTATCACAAGTATGTTTCTGTATGTTTGAGAAACCAATGTCCCCTGATGCAACGCTGCTCCGCCGCTGGCACATGCAGTTTCTACCCGGACAATTGGTATGCCCCAGATTTTGAGAGCATCTGCCATTAAGGCGTTTAAATGAAGTTGATGCTGCATCGGTCCTGCACAGAAATTTGAAACGTAAATTGCGTCAATATCATGAATATCCATTGAGGCATCTTCAAGTGCGTGTTCAGTCGCGATACGTGATAATTCAGAAAGTGATTCTTGCAGTTTACCAAATCGCGTTCGACCAACGCCCGTTATATACATAATAAACACGCATTATATCGTAAATCCAATGTCATTTGTGCTTTTAGCGCTTTGGATCTATACCTGTAAATAGTTACAAATAATTTTAGACGGAGCTTCCGTCACATGAACGGGCTTTTGACGGTAATTCTTATATTTTGTGAAAAAGCGGATTATGGTGTTTTTTTGGGTTTTGCTCAATACCACATTCCTATGCAATCCTTCAGTGCGTTCGGTGTAATTCCGAAGAAGCAAACAGGGTTTTCCCATATAATACATTTCTTCCTGGTTACTGCCACCATCGGTTATAAGAAATTCGGATCCCGCAAGCAAATGCATAAAATCGCCGTACGGTAAGCGGTCAACTTTAATAATCTTGTCAGAAACGTCCTCCGGGATGAGAAGTTCCAGGGATTGTACAAAGCCTGCCGATATATCATGTACTAAAAAGAGACATCGAATGTTATGCGGTGCTTTGTTAAGAACAAACCTCAATAATTCTTTCGTTTCATCTCTATGAAAAAGCACATGCTCCTGCCTGTGTGCGACAAGCACATAATACTTTTTTCGTTCTTTTTGAATACGCCGAACAAATGGGTGACTGCTTTTATTCTTCATGGCTGACCAGAAACCCTCTATAAGTGTATTTTCATACGTATTCACCTTTTCTCCTCTTACTCCGGAAAGATTTCCAACACTCCAAGCGTTTGGACAAAAGTGGACATCGGCAAGCCGGGAAATTATGAAACGGCAAATTTCTTCCGGAAATGGTTCAAGGAAATTATATGAACGAAGACCCGATTCGATATGCACCAATTTAAGTCCGTACAGCGATGCAACGAACGTTCCCATGAGAGAAGATACCGTATCTCCATGCACTATAAAAAGGGAGTTTTGTTTATTTAATCCCTTGAAATTACTTCTCATTCCGATGAGGAATGAGAAAAATGTTCGAGCACTCCAGATAACAAATTTAAAAATGGAAGACCCCTGGCTTTTTGGAGTTATTGGCCGAATAACCTTTGCGCTGCCAAGCATAGATTTAAATTCGCCAAACTTTATGTCGTTTTGCCCCGAAGCGACGATGGTAAACACTGTTTTTCTTTTATTAAGCTCTCGAATAATCGGAGCTAGTTTAATAAGTTCAGCAGTGGTGCCAACAAATATATAAATACGTTTGTACGTCATAACAATGGTGCTAATAATAACCGGCTTTTGAAATATCTACAAGATTGAGTGAGATCGGGGTAAATTAAGGATCAAAAGTAATTGTGTTAATTGAACCAATCACGTATTGTATTTCCTTATCTGTCAATTTCGGATATAAAGGAATTGTGATTGTCGACGCTCCTATTTTCTCGGCCGTCGGGAATGAACCCGGTGCGTATCCATATTTCTTTTTATAATACGACATAAGATGTATCGGCCTGAAATTAACCGCTACCCCGATACCGGCCTCCTGGAGTTTGTGCATAGTTGCGTCGCGTTTCGCCGGATCAACCCAAATCGTATAAATATGCCGGGCGTGTTTTGAATTGGGCAATATGCCGGGAATACCAATATCGTTATTTTTTTCCAATCCGATGCTATATTTCTCGCTAATGTTCTCTTTTTTAATAAGATTCGATTCTGCTCTGTCCAACTGATGAATAAGTAATGAGGCTTGAATATTCGTCATGTTCGACTTGTATCCCAGAAATTCCATGTCATAGTGCTCATATTTTTTCGTGTATCGATCAGCGGCATTTTTACTCATTCCATGTAATCGGGCTTTCTTTAACCATTCATACGCGGATACATCATTCGTTGTGAGAGCACCACCTTCTCCGGACGTAATATTTTTGGTAGCATAAAAACTGAAACATGCAATATCGCCGAGTTGTCCGGGCCTTACGCCATCACGTATTCCCTCAATACAGTGCGCGCTGTCTTCAATTATCTTTAGCTTATGCGCGTCCGCAATCGCACGAATCTTCTTCATATCACACATCTGTCCGTACAGATGAACGGGTAAAATAACTTTCGTTTTCGCGGTAATCTTCTCTTCAATTAGCTCTGCATTTATATTCCCTGTAGATGGTTCAACGTCGACGAAAACAGGTGTAGCGCCGCAGTATTCGATTGCGTCGGCGGTAGCAATAAATGACATCGGTGTTGTAATTACTTCGTCTCCGCGAGTTACACCATAATACTTGAGGGCCATGAAAAGCGCGTCGGTACAGGAATTAACTCCTACCGCGTATTTACTACTCATATAATGCGCAAACTTCTCTTCAAAGTCCCCAACAACCGATCCAGTTGTCAAGAAAAGAGAATCTAAAACCTTCATGCATTCCCGCTTATCTTCAGCAGTCAGATTATGTTTATAAAAATCAACCTTCATATATTTTTTATAGTATAGAATTTATATTCCCGCATTAATTGGACGATACGCTTAATTCCTTCCTCAATGTCGTATTTCGGCACAAATCCCAGCAGCTTCCTCGCTTTCTCAATATCCTGTGGCCCCCGATATACCTGTTGACTTGAAGGTTCTCTCACTTCGTATTGAAAACGGGGAAAATATTTTTTCAGAATATCGGCAAATTCTACCGCCGAACGTGCCGCGCCTCTCGAGATATTAAACGTTTCGCGTGTAGCTGTCGGTTCGTGCGCCGCAAGCACAAAACCGTCTGCCACGTCATCAATATATGAAAAATCGAGTGTCTCCCCCTTAACGACCCATGCTGATTTTCCCGAAAATGCTGCATCAATGAGAAGTTGACTTACACGGTTCGCGCAATCCGTAAAGCCGTATACTGAAGTCGGACGCACAATTACCCAGTTTTTTTGACTTAATTTTACAAAGTATTCCCCAGCCGCTTTTGCCGCACCGTACGCATTTATTGGGTTCAGAATAAAATCCTCCGATTGCGGGGTTTGTTTAAAATGTCCGTACGCCATACTCGACGAGGTATATACAATTTTTTCCGCTTTTGACTTATTAAAACAGTCAATCACATTGAGCGCACCCGTCAAATTAATTGGTATTTCCTGATCTTCGTATTTCTTCAGAGGACGGGCCATGGGAAGACCAGCCAGATGCACAATGATATCAGGCTGAAAGTCCGTTACCGCATCAGTAAGTTTATCGATATCCCGAATATCTCCTCTGTAGGTTTTCGTTGGCTGCAGATACAGTTTTTTTCTGATGGAAAGACATCGTTTATAATAGGAATCGTTGTCAATAAAGTTAAGATACGTGTCATATGAAGCCGTCTCATCGCCCAATTCTGCCAACCTATGAATGAGCGATGACCCGATAAACCCCGCACCGCCAGTGATAAAGATTTTCTGTTTCATATTATGTGTTTATGATAGACTAAATCGAGCCGCTGAAGCACGAAATTATTCCGTTCAAAAAATGAATTTGCTTTAGTGTTTTCCCCGGCAGTAACCACAGAGATTGTCCCTACGTGCTTTGATCGTAAATAATCCAATGCCTGCTGAAGCATATATTTACCTATCTTCCTATTCTGATACTCAGGTACAATTCCGAAAAGATCAATCTCGCCACTTTTTTCTTTAACACGTACGGTACAGATACCAATCGATTGATCGTTGTTTCTCGCAATAAAACACCTTGTCGCAAATCCATGATACAGACTATTGTTTATCCATTGCATGTATATTTCTAGGCTTTTTTCCATCGGAATGTCCTTATCCTTAAAATATCGATTCACTTCACCGATTGTAAGCGCAAGCTTCTTTATATCTTCCGTCTGAATTGTTTGATCCTTCGTAAATGCGGTAACGCTAAATCCATCGGGCGGTAAAACATTCTCATCTGATCTTTGTATATATTCAAATGAACTTCGAAGGCTAATGAGATGAAATTGATGCGATTCAAAAAAACGTATATTCTGAGCCTCAACATGTGCGAAACCGAAAATTAATCCGTGCGTTACACGCTCAACTTCTTGCCCTGCGCGCTCAACATCTTTCGTTTGATCTAGAATCAATTTATAGACATCATTGTCCAAAATTGAGGAATCAAATGGATCTTTATAAAATTTCATATGTCCCCTACGAAACTACTTTTGCCTGGCCATAGCTTCTTAGGCTTGGCTTGAATCCCAATAACTTTAAGCCTGAGTAATATACTATCAGCGACGCTGTGTAGAAGCAAAGGGGAACATGGACAAGATATCCGACATTTTCTCGCGTTACACAGAGATATATTGCATCGATAAATGGAAATATTATTGTAAATGCATACGGCAGAAAGAGATATTTTTTGTAATGCGACGACCGCGGCGCAAATTCGTTTCTTCCCATAAAACCTTCTTTCGCCGGTGTGAAAATGTTGCTCACTACCCGGGATGTAATTTTCCGTAAATATTTTGTGGGAGTATCAGCTGAGTAATGAATAATCGGATCGTTCTTAATAATCGCTACATAGGAGTGTTTTGAAACTAGTAAGTTAAATAAATGCGCAATAATTCCCGGGTTATTCATAACATCCGGGAAGTGCTTTTTGCAATACGCAAGATCGATAACGCTGCCCATTGCAACAAGTTCAAAAATTGGCAACTCGTTACGATCTGAAAAGTCAAACACTATATGGTCGGTATTCTCATATACGATCCGATATTTACCCACTATTGTATTAATAAATAATCGATAATCTCTTGAGGGTCTGTAGTAGAAGAAGGTAAAGGGGTCACCGAAATCACTTGCATACTGGTTAAAAAAAGAAAAATTCTTCGGATGCATATATCCGCTACCAGTTACAGCCCGAACGGAATCATTACTATCTAAAACCGCAACTTTCCGTTCTATATCTCGTTCACTCTCTAGCACCTCATCACTATCCAAAAACATCGCATATTTACCTTTAGCACTTCCGTACCCATAATATTTCCCCCATGCTGGAAGCGTTTTTGGATTTTGAAGCACCCGGCAACCATAAGAAAGTGCTATTTTTTTTGTATCATCAGTGGAACCTCCATCGACAACCAACAGTTCCATTCTTGAACCGGCAAGGGTTTGTTTACGCAATGAATCAAGTACCTTTGAGAGGGTATGTGCCGAGTTAAATGTAGCTATTATGATGCTAACGAGCGGATAATTATTCTTTTTCACTGAAATGAAACCGTTCTAACGTTGTTGATATTACTTAGTTGCCATAATACAGCAAAATGTTAGTTTCGGATATAAAGACAGTCGTAATCGAAAATGCATTAACTCGCGTATGATATTTAATATCGGGTAACGCCAAGGGAGCAGCTGCCGGTTATATTTCGCTATATAGTCCGTGGTAACCGACCTATTTAGATTCGAGCTCTTAAAGGCTGCGCGATCAATCTTTACTCTTTGAAACGTTTGATGAATATCATCTAGCAACTCCTCGGCTTCTTCTATGGGAATCTCTGAAGTACCGTCTAATGAGACATCGAACGTGAGTATAAGTTTGCCTTTGGGCTTTAATATTCGCCTAAATTCCCTTATTATCGCGGGAATATTTTTCGTGTGCTCTATAACAGAGATACAATAAATAATATCAAAATAATTATCTGCAAATTGCATATGATCTATAGATGCTTCAACAAATTTCACTCTCACGTTTCCTTCTGCATCTATTGCGTTATACATTGATTTGAGCGTTGAATCGGAATCACAACAGGTGACATTGGTATGCGCGTACGTTTTCGCTATCAGATAGGGCAAAAATGTTATACCGGATCCCGCATCTAGTATATTTTTCCTTTCCTTGGTATGTTGTATTTGAGAATAAACAAAGGGGTATTCCCATTGCCTGCTCCACTGATGAAGAGGATCCGTGGTCCATTTCCGACTATAACGTGTGAGCACTAGTTTGTTATTTTGAATAAAGCTATTAGAATACGACTCTATTTTTCCAAACAAGTCAGTTTTAAGGAGCTTCGAATATGATGCTATAGCGGGTATCCCGATAGGCAATTTCATATGTTGGCGTAATTTTCTAGTGAATTCGTTAATTCCCCTACTTTCTTAAAATATTCATATTTTTGAAGCGTTTCTCTTACTCCGCTTCTTGAGACATATATCTTAACATCACGAGCGATTTTAATAAAAAGGTTGGGTAGTAATCCCATGAAAGCCCAAAAAATGAATCGATAATCCCAAATCAGACTTCTGTCTAGACACACCATCCTTTTTAACACTAATACATAGTTCCGCATACTCGAAAAATATTTTATATTTGGTAAAACAGCGACCTGACTACGCAAATATGCCTTTTTATAATCTTCAAATTCCAATCCTTTAAGAAATTTTTTGACAAGATCTATTGGCTCTTCCATAAAGAGCCGCCCGTGCCATTTCATGTCAAAATATCTCGCAATCAGCTCTAAACTTAAATGGCCAACCACAAGGCTTGGAATGTAGGCGATGCCATGGTTCTTGATAAGATCGTATGCAGCCGTATGATATATAAGGCACATATGATCGGTATAGCATTTATGATCGACAGTAAGTTTCCGCTTGTCTAAATAGGTTCGGTTAAAAATAAGACCGGAAAAATATCCTAAACCAAAGCCTATGGATTTCGTAAGGATATTATCTGTCGTTTGCGGATTAAGGAGAATTACCTTATCACTTAAAATAAGAGTCTGGTAGGGCTCGTCCGGAGTCTTTTCATAACCGACGGCCCCGATTTTTCCCATTCCGGTTTTGTATTTTTCCATTACGTTTAATACCGTAAGAAGAGTATCCTTATCTAACAAAAAATCATCGTCCCCTAAGGTAAAAATGTAATTTCCTTTACACGCTAAAAAACACTGCCGGAAGTTGAGAGATGTGCCCAGTCTGATCCTGTTCTTCATGTACCGTATACGACTGTCTTTGAATGATTTAATTATGTCTTCGGTATTATCCGGAGAATGATCGTCGCTGATGATGATTTCAAAAGTAACACCTTTTTGCTGCAAGACCGAAACTATCGCTAGTCGTAAGTACGAGGCTCTGTTGTACGTTGGTACAATAACGGAAAAATCAACGCGTTTTCTTCTTATTAAAGTCATATCAGTAGCTAATCAGTAGTTTACGTAGCATGTTCATCGTTTTGAGGCGGGTCTTCCATGACAGTCCGATGACCGTGTTGAAATACACTTTTTGTATTTCACTTTTTAAATGAAACCCATTGGCGAGAACTGGACGTTTCAAAGTGTCTAAAGGGATGCCGTGTTGACTACAATAATCGTATGCCTCCTGAAAAATCCTGCCTTTTTCTACAACATGAATGCGTGGAATTATATTTTTCATCGAACAATAAAATCCGTCAGTATATGCAGTTCTATATGAGCCCATGATCTCAAAATTCCAGGGACTCTCGCCGGCTATCAGAAGCTCCTGTAAGTAAGCTACGTCCCAAAATCCAAAAGTAATCCCCCGGTAAGGAGCACCTTTTTCATACAAACCGTATTTTCCATTTGCAAGAACTCTATCAGGTTTAGGACTTGGTTCTACATGAATATGTTTCGCTTTTTGTTCTTTCATAAATCCAAGCGTCTCTGCAAAAAGTGTAGTGTTAACCCGCTCAGTCGGGAATATATCGTCAAGCCAAAGAAAAACATACGGCGTACGTATTTGCTGAAGAATCAAACGCAAACTCGATGACCAGTCCTTATCTGGACCCGAAAGAATCGTTTTTACTCTCTTATGTTTAAACGAACGAGTATTACTACCTAGGAATACTTCGTACGGACAGTCTCCCCAGTATTTATCGAAGCAACAAAATAACGGGTTCCATAGATCGCTATATTTATCGCAGGACAAAACTAAAATACTTAAATCATTTTCTTTACTCATAATAAAATGATATTGGCGTTATCGCCTTGAAACACTTTTATATTGTACCTGTTTACTGCACACTATTATATGAAATGCGCAAAAATTGTTTACGAGAGGAATAGAATTTAGAAAGGCATTCACTTTGATAAATATGGGAGAGACATTGTACAGTAGCGTGGGTAAAAAAGAATATCTGCCAAGTGTAGCAATTGAATAGTGCGACTTAGCTAATGTTTTTCGTATCGTCCAAATATTACTTCGTATATATTCTTTATTTAAATGAACGTCTAATTGATCAGCGAGAATCATACATGGCACAAATAAAGGGTTTAAAGGGTTAAACTCGAAGATGATCAATTTACTATCCCGTTTAAGTATTTGATGTATTTTGTTCAGCAACTTCTCCATATCCTGAACGTGGTGTAACACGTTTACAATCAATACATAGTCAAATTGCTCGTTGTTTGTTAACTCTTGAAAGTCCATAACTCGCGCGGATATATTCCGAATCCCTTCTTGTTTTGCCCTCTTACGGAGTAAATCAATTGAATCCTTCGACGCATCAATCCCGGTAGCATATTTTGCAATTTTCGCGAGTGGTCTAACGAAACGGCCCGTACCGCAGCCGATATCTAACACGTTCGATCCGGCTAAATTCGGCATAAAGCTAACCAGCGTATCAAATTCGTATTGTGACGCATAACTGGTCTTATACAAGTTCATCTTTCTGCTTGCCTTGTTCACTATAGAATCAAAACCATGTGCCTGACGTTTGGCAAATTTATCGTTACGCTTCATACTCAGATAGATTCCCCCGTAAGAAATACGAGTAATAATTGACATTCGGACGAACTAATATATATTTTTCTAATGTTTGATCCCGGACAACACGTAAGTGCCTTTGTATATGATCACGGAGAGATAGTGTCTTAGGCAAATTAAGAATATTCCATATAAAAGAACGCTCTATTGCAACTCCGAGGCGCCATTTACCCTGTATAAATGAGTAGACTACAAAACCCTGGCATAATAGGAGATGAATTGGTAAATATAGCAAGAGCCATTTGACACCAAAGTTTTTCAAATACGTTCTGATTCTATTTTTGAACGAATGATACTGGATAAACGCATTATTCATACTACTGCTTGTCGCTCCCATCTTGTGGTAAATGACGGACTTATACGCATACACTATTCTATAGCCTGCAAGCCAAACCCTATGGCACATATCTGATTCTTCAAAATAAGCAAAATAATCAGGATCGAAAATGTTACCGTTGATTGCTACTTTATCCAATACTGACTTCCGGAACATCATGCATGCACCCTTCGCCGTGTATAGGTACATTTGTCTGTCATATTTTGAGTTATCTTTTTTTCCGAAGCCGAAGTGATACAAGAAACCTGTTGGCGTCAAAAACGCCCCTACGCTATCGTACGTATCCGGCTTATCCATGAGAAGTATTTTACTTTGAGCACCACCGATCGTTTTATCTGTCGCAAATATGCGTACGAGTTCAGAAAGAAACGTATTTGTGACTCGAGTGTCGTTGTTAATAAATAATATGTAGTCACCTTGTGCCAACCGATACCCCACATTATTTGCATCCGCGAATCCTAGGTTCTCTTTATTAATGGCAACTTTCGTCTTCGGGTAATGCTTTTTTACCCAAAAAACTGAGTCGTCGACCGAAGCATTATCAACGAAAATAATCTCATAATTACGGTAATTCTGTTTAGATAGACTGGAAAAACAGTCGGATAACCACTTTAGACCATTCCAATTAACGATGATTATAGAAACGCGTTTATTCATGGTTTTTATTTCGGATGTCTTTATAAAATGAATTCAGTTTGTTATTGAAAACGCACCCGTATCCAACTTTTTTCAGAAATTCACCGATTCGCTCATAATTATCTCTCCCCTTTTTCGTATTTGAGTAATCACAGGATTCAATGCAGATATACTTCGGACGAAACGCTCTCCAGTCATTGCTTTTTAGAACGTCCATCTCCATCCCCTCAACATCGATGCTTATAAAGTCAACAATTACTTTATTTACATATTTCTTGAGAATATTTTTTAAGGGGACGACGGGCACCTTTGTTTTTTCCAAAAGAGTAAATCCTCTCTTAATATACCCCTCCGCCTGATCTTCCTGAAATGTTGAAAGTGTCGGAGGATCAATTGAATAATATAATAATGAGCCTTTCTTGACGCCTATACCAACATTTAAATTGATATCGCGTGGACGAAATGTAACGAAACGTTTCCAGGATTCTCTATTCGGCTCAACATTGATACCACGCCAGCCTCTTCGGTAAAAACGCATCGTATTGGAAATATAATACGGATCATAGGCTCCTATATCGACAAAAAATCCTTTTTTTTTATTTCCAAGTAACCTGTCCATCACTAAATCTTCTTGGCTTTGACTGTAAGAACCAAGAATGAGCGGATTATATAATTTTAACTTTACGACAGATATCGAAAACACTATGCATTTATAAAGTCCATATTGTTGCAATTTACGAAAAAGTGTCTTCATATGAATTCTAAGCAACAAGAAGAATTACTGTAGCGCTGTGATCCGTTTCTCCTGTCCTTTTTCGTTGGCAAGAAACCATTCGTATTCACGGCGTATGCCATCTTCAAGTTTAACAATCGGTCTCCAACCAAGAGCGAACAGCTTATGCACATCCAATCGTTTGCGTGGCATTCCATTTGGCTTTTTGCTATCCCAGTGGATTTTTCCTTTATATCCGACCGTTCGCTTCACTATTTGAGCTAACTCGCTAATTGTCTGGTCTTTTCCGCAACCGATATTAATAAATTCAGAGCTGTTATAGTGTTCCATGAGATACACACATGCATCCGCCATATCATCAACGTAAAGAAATTCCCTTCGTGGCGTCCCATCGCCCCATAGTGTCACTTCTTTTTGTTTTTGTATTTTTGCTTCGTGGAACTTTCTGATCATTGCAGGAAGAACATGCGAATCATTAAGGTTAAAGTTATCATTCGGACCATAAAGATTCGTCGGCATGGCCGAGATAAAATTAGTTTTATATTGATCATTAAAAGATTGACACATTTTAATACCCGCTATTTTGGCTACGGCGTACGCATCATTAGTCGGCTCCAAGGGGCCGGTCAAAAAATATTCTTCCTTAATTGGCTGTTTTGCCAGACGAGGGTATATGCATGAACTCCCCAAAAATAGAAGTTTTTTTGTTTTAAACTTCCATGCGTTATAAATAACGTTCGTTTGGATTTGAATATTATCATAGATAAAGTCGGCTTTTTGGGAGTTATTTGCCACTATCCCGCCGACCTTGGCAGCTGCGAGAAATACGTATTCCGGTCTCATTTGTGCAAAAAAATACTCAACGGACTGCTGATTAAGTAAATCCAGCTCTTTGCGCGTTTTAATAATAATATCCGAATAACCTTTATTTCGGAGAGAACGGACAATCGCGGT